>JAITAJ010000178.1 GCA_031284185.1 Accumulibacter sp.
ATTGTAAAGGCGTTTTTACCTTATGGAATATTATATGTATGGAGAAAGTATAATCATCAAATACTGATCGCAATATACAAACTGAGAAAAATAAATATCACCGGTATTGATATCCCTGAAAACTGCGTACTGTTACTCGAACTTTCTGAATCCCACGGAGAGGTGCTGCCGGGAACGGCAAAATACTTACTTGATTTGGGTTATCGCGTGGATGTCGTCATGGCATCATCCGGTACGAGGACTCACGGGTCAAGAAACAACGCGGAAGTATTTTCCAGATTCAAAAACGATAATTTGAGAGTGTTTGTTTGGAAACCTGCTGTGGTGTTCAACTTTTTTCACAGCACAGCCGTAACGCAATATAAACATATCATAATAAACACTTACTCTCCTCATTACGCGCTAGGAATTGACCTGTTTGACTTGAAACCGGTTTGCATGATTCATGGCAATGATGTTGTCTCGAGTAATTATGTCAAAACAAACAAAATAATCAGCCTTGTAAGAATGGATTGTTTCGACAGGGAACCGCCGTGGATTGTGAACTCGCATTATTTCGGCGCGGTTTCTCCACGTCAGAAATCGCAAGTTACCGAGTTTATTGCTTTGGGAACTACAGGTGGCACAACGCGGAGAAACCTGAACCTGATTGAAAAGATATGTGAATATTTGAGTGGAAAAAATATAACCCATTATAAAATCAAGATAGTCGGTGATAATACTTTTACCGTGCCGTCCAGATACACGGATAATATTCAGACTTTGGGATTCATCGGTTACTCGGAATTATACGATGAATTTGAAAAATCCGATTTCATACTTGCGTTGATAGATCCCGCATCAATCGAATATACCAACATGGCTTCCAGTTCCTATCTGTTGAGTTACGGGTTTGTCAGGCCCCTGGTGATACACAGGAAGTTTTGTACCGTGGGAAACTTCACCGAAGAAAACAGCGTCATTTACGATGAAGCCATATGCCCGGCAGTGGAAAAAGCGATAAACATGAGCCATGACGAATACGAAACAATGACGCGGAACCTGGGCAGTTTGAGCCGGGAAATATACGAAACCTCATTAAATAATTTGAAACATGCCTTGGATGCGGAATTGAAGATGAATTAGTCCGCCCGCATCCCTGCGGGTAACCGACGGAAGCGGAAAAAGGCGTTTGACAGGATTGTCCGGGTTTTGGGGTTGAACCCCTCCGGCCTTCGCAACGGTTCTGATCGTGTTCCTGCGGAACGAGGCAAGGCTGGAAAACCGCCCCCAAACCGCCCATTTCCTTGCGGATCGCGCGGCGGACTCGATTGGCTCCGCGGAACCCACTGAAGTTCGAGAGCGCCGCCTACCCGCCTACCCGCCTACCCGCCTGGGCGGACGTTTCGGCCACGGAGTCAGCGACCGCTTCGGCGCCTGCGTCGGCCTCCACTGGAAACACGAATTCAGGGGCAAGCCCCAAGCCTCGGAGAACCGAACGCCGGCCCGTGTCCTCGAATCTCTGTCTTCTGCCATCTGATCCCGAGCAAGCGCGACGGAACCGCCGGAGAGTCCTCTGTCCTCCGAAACTCGCACCACAAGGGTGCGAAACAAGCGTGGAATGCACCTGGATGGGGTGTATTTCCTGTTTTTTTTCAATCAGTTGAATGATTTTCCGGCGATTCCGGGCAATGTAAGTTTGTTTCCTCGCCGATCCATTTCATGTAAACTATCGTTTCAATGAAACTTTGGAATCCTCCCATACCGCGCCTCTTCATGCCGTCCAAGTCCGCTCCCCAGCCCCTCTTCGGCACGATGGCCGACCGCATCGCCAGGTCGATGCCGGATCTCACGCCATCGCTCAAGCGCATGGCGGAATACGTGCTGGCCCATTCCTTCCGCGCGGCGACGATGACCATCGACGAACTGGCCGCGGCAACGAAGGTATCGATGGCGACCGCCAACCGTTTCGCGCGTGTTCTGGGCTTTTCCGGCTATCAGGGGTTCCGCGCGGAACTCGTGCGTGGTTTCGAGACGGCGCTGGCGCCGGCCGAACCGGCGCGTGACGAGCTGACGCGCAAGGCAAGCAGCGCCGAAGTCATGGCCGCGTCGCTCTCCGACACGCTCACCAATCTGGAAGCCATCCGCCAGGGACTATCGACCGACACCTGCGAGCACATCGTCACCGCCATTCTGGACGCGCATCAGGTACTGGTCGCCGGCTTCGGCGACGGCGGCTATCTCGCGGGCATGATGGCGCACGGTCTGGAACTGTACTGCCCGCAAGTGCGCTCGCTGGCCGGGCTTGGCGGCCCGTCGCACGGCGCGCGGACGCTCTTCAGGCTGAGCTCGCGGGACGTACTCGTCGTCATCTCCTTTCCGCGCTACGTCAAGGACAGCCTCATCATTGCGCACAAGGCGAAGGCGCGTGGCGCGCGCATCGTCGCGCTGACCGATTCGCCCGTCTCGCCGCTGGCCGCGCTGGGGGATCTCACGCTGCTCCTTGCGGCCACGAGCCGTTTCGCCGCCGCTTCCAATTCGACCCTGCTCGCCGTGATCGAGGCGTTGTGTGCCGCCGTGGCCCGCCGCGCCAGAAATTCCGTGAAATCCGCCGCGGACGCGACCGAATTCATTCGCCCCTGGCTGATACAGGAGGATAAACCCGCATGATTCCCGTCATCGCCATCCACGGCGGCGCCGGCATGATCACCCGCGCCTTGCTTTCCGCCGAACGGGAAGCCGCCTATCACGCCGCGCTCGATGACGTGCTGCGGGGAGGGCAGGACGTTCTGGAGAGGGGTGGCAGCGCGCTCGACGCGGTCACGGAGGCCGTCCTCCGCCTGGAGGAATGTCCGCTGTTCAATGCCGGCAAGGGCGCCGTGTTCACTCATGCCGGCACGCACGAACTCGATGCCTCGATCATGGATGGGCGCGCGCTGGCCGCGGGCGCCGTGGCTTGCGTGAAAACGCTGCGCAATCCGATCCTGGCCGCGCGCCGGGTGATGGAGGATGGCCGGCACGTGCTGCTCGCCGGTGAAGGCGCCGAAGCATTCGCCCGCGCTTGCGGGCTGGAAACCGTCACGCCCGACCATTACTTCACCGAAGCGCGCCATGCCCAATGGCAGCGCGCGCTGGCCGAGGGCCGGACGGGTCTGCTCGATCATGACGCGCAAGCGCTTGCCGCCGACACGAAAATGGGGACGGTCGGCGCCGTGGCGCTCGATGCCGGAGGCAATCTCGCGGCGGCGACCTCGACCGGCGGCGTGACGGACAAGCGTGTCGGGCGGATCGGTGACAGTCCGCTGATCGGCGCGGGCTGTTACGCCGACAATCGTACTGCCGCCGTCTCCTGCACCGGCACGGGCGAAACCTTCATTCGTCTGCTGGCCGCCTACGACGTTTCCGCGCTGATGGCGTACCGTGGTCTGACGCTCGCCGAAGCCTGTCGTATCGTGGTGATGGAAAAGCAGCCGAAGATCGGCGGAGTTGGCGGGCTGATCGCCGTCGATGCCCAAGGCAACGTGTGTCTGCCGTTCAACAGCGAAGGCATGTGTCGTGGCGAAGCGCGCGCGGGCGGTCCGCGTTCGACGGCCATTTACCGGGTTCAGAGGACAGAGGACAGAGGACAGAGGTTTGAGAAGACAGAAGACAGATGAGCTTGCGGCGCGAAGCGCCGGAGAAAGGACGAAAAACCGAGCGCTCGGTTTCTCTGTCCTCTCTTATTGTCTGTCTTCTGTCCTCTGGCTTGCGGCGCAAAGCGCCGGAGAAAGGACGAAAAACCGAGCGCTCGGTTTCTCTGTCCTCTCTTATTGTCTGTCTTCTGTCCTCTGATACGTATGGAGACTGAATTGCCAACTGCCGCGCCGTCACTGAATCCCCCCTACACCCTCCCCGAACATCGCGTCGTCGACGCGCGGGGGCTGACGGTATCGTTTGCCACCAGCGAACGGACCGTGGTGGCGGTCAAGGATATCTCCTTTCACGTCGATCGCGGCGAGACGCTGGCCATCGTCGGCGAGTCAGGCTCGGGTAAGTCGGTCACCTCGCTGTCGCTCATGCGTCTCGTCGAACACGGCGGCGGACGGATATCCGAGGGCCGCCTGCTGCTGCGCCGCAGGGACGGAGACATCATCGATCTCGCCCGGACCGGCGAGCGCACGCTGCGTCGCGTGCGCGGCGGCGACATCGCCATGATCTTCCAGGAACCGATGACATCCCTGAATCCGGTGTTTACGGTCGGCGAGCAGATCGCCGAATCGATCCGCCTGCACCAGGGCAAGGATCACGCCGCGGCGCGGGCCGAGGCGCTGCGGATGCTGGAGCTGGTGCGCATTCCCGAATCCCGCCAGTTGCTGCAACGCTATCCCCACCAGCTGTCCGGCGGCATGCGCCAGCGCGTGATGATTGCCATGGCCCTGTCCTGCCGTCCGGCCCTGCTGATCGCCGACGAACCGACGACCGCGCTCGACGTCACCATCCAGGCACAGATCCTGCAACTGATCCGCATCCTGCAGGATGAAATGGAGATGGGCGTGATGTTCATCACTCACGACATGGGCGTCGTCGCGGAAATCGCCGACCGCGTGCTGGTGATGCTCAGCGGAGAAAAGGTCGAGGAAGGCGAAACGCGCGCCCTCTTCGCCGCGCCCCGGCACCGCTACACGCAGGCGCTGCTCTCCGCCGTGCCCCGGCTCGGCGCCATGCGCGGACAGGATTTCCCCGCCCGCTTCCAGTTGCTGAAAATGGATTCCGACGAGCGCGGCGAACCGCCGGAGGCGCAGGACACGGTCGTCACCGAGGGCGGCCCGGTGCTGCGCGTGCGCGACCTCGTCACCCGCTTTCCCATCCGCAGCGGCCTGTTCGGGCGCGTCACCCGGGAAGTTCATGCCGTCGAAAAGCTCAGCTTCGATCTCTACCCCGGCGAAACGCTGGCGCTGGTCGGCGAATCCGGCTGCGGCAAATCGACGACCGGGCGCTCGCTCTTGCGTCTCGTCGAAGCGAAGAGCGGCACCATCGAATTCGCCGGACGGCGCATCGATACGCTCGCGGGGACCGCGTTGCGGCATCTGCGCCGCGACATCCAGTTCGTCTTCCAGGACCCCTTCGCCTCGCTCGACCCGCGCGTCACCGTCGGCTTTTCGATCATGGAACCGCTGCTGATCCACGGGATCGCCTCCGGCATCGACGCGCGGAAACGTGTCGACTGGCTCCTGGAAAAGGTCGGGCTGCCCGCCGAATTCGCCCAGCGCTACCCGCACGAGTTTTCCGGCGGACAGCGCCAGCGCATCGCCATCGCCCGCGCGCTGGCCACCAGTCCGAAAGTGGTGATCGCCGACGAATCGGTCTCGGCGCTCGACGTCTCGATCCGGGCGCAGATCGTCAACCTGCTGCTCGACCTGCAAAGGGAATTCGGTCTCGCCTTCCTGTTCATCTCGCACGACATGGCGGTGGTCGAGCGGGTCAGCCACCGCGTCGCCGTGATGTATCTCGGTCAGATCGTCGAGATCGGGCCGCGCCGCGCGATCTTTGAAGATCCGCGGCATCCCTACACGAAGAAACTGATGGACGCCGTGCCGGTGGCCGACCCCACGCAACGCCGCCCCCGTCAGCCGCTTCTCTCCGATGAGATTCCCAGCCCCATTCGGGCGCTGGGCGACGAACCCTTGCTCGCTCCCTTGCGGGAAGTCGAGTCTGGGCATTTTGTGGCGCACCATGCCGTTTGAAGGGCGCTTTTTTGAATCGCCCGCTCCGCGGGTTTTTGATAAAGGACGAATCGATGAAATCTGCATTCCGATGGCCGATCCGGCGCCTGCTCATCGCGGGATCGCTGGCGGCCGCGACCAGCCTCGCCACGCCGGCCCTTGCCGCCAAGGACGTAGTGCTGGCCGTGGCCTCGACCTTCACCACGCTCGACCCATACGATGCCAACGACACCCTGTCGATGGCCGTGGCCAAATCGTTCTACCAGGGCCTGTTCGGCTTCGACAAGGACATGAACCTCGTCAACGTGCTCGCCGAGAGCCACGAGCCGAGCGCCGACGGCCTCTCCTACACGATCAGGCTCAAATCCGGCATCAAGTTCCATGACGGCACGGACTTCGACGCCAACGCCGTCAAGATCAATTTCGATCGCGTCATCGACCCGGACAACAAGCTGAAGCGTTACGCGCTGTTCAACCGCATCGCCAGGATCGAAGTGATCGACCCGCGGACCGTGAAGTTCACGCTGAGGGAACCGTTCTCGCCGTTCATCAACGTGCTGGCGCACCCGTCCGGCGTCATCATCTCGCCCGCGGCATTGCGGAAGTACGGCAAGGACATCGCCTTCAATCCGGTCGGCACCGGCCCGTTCGTGTTTCAGGAATGGAAGCAGACCGATTACCTGAAGGTGAAGAAGTTCGACGGCTACTGGAAGCCGGGTCTGCCGAAAGTCGACACGCTGACCTGGAAGCCGGTCAGCGACAACAACACCCGCGCCACGGTCATGCAGACCGGCGAAGCCCAGTTCGCCTACCCGCTGCCCTTCGAGCAAGCCGAGCAGCTCAAGCGGAACGACAAGGTGGAAGTCATCGCCGGCTCGTCGATCGTCCAGCGCTGGCTGTCGATGAACACGCAGCAGAAACCGTTCAACGACGTCAAGGTTCGCCAGGCGGTCAATTACGCGATCAACAAGGAAGCCGTCGCCAAGGTGGCCTTTGCCGGTTACGCCGTCCCCGCCGAGGGGCCCGTCCCGCCGGGCGTGGAATTCGCGCAGAGCTTCGGCGTGTGGCCGTATGATCCGGCCAAGGCCAGGCAGCTTCTGGCCGAAGCCGGTTATCCGAACGGTTTCGAGACGACGCTGTGGTCGGCCTACAACCACTCGACGGCGCAGAAGGTGATCGAAGTCGCCCAGCAGCAGCTCGCGCAGGTCGGCATCAAGGCGCAGATACAGGCGCTGGAAGCCGGGCAGCGCGTCGAGCGCGTGGAAAGCTGGCAGGACCCGAAGACCGCCCCGGTGCGCATGTACTACATCGGCTGGTCGTCGTCCACCGGCGAATCCGACTGGGCGCTGCGTCCGCTGCTTGCCTCCGAAGCCTGGCCTCCCGGACTGCTGAACACGGCCTACTACAAGAACGCGCTGGTCGACGACAACATCGCCAAGGCCTTGAACACCACCGACAAGGTGGAAAAGGAAAAGCTCTACAAGGCCGCTCAGCAACAGATATGGGATGATGCGCCGTGGGTCTTCCTGGTGACGGAAAAGATGCTCTACGCCCGCGCCAGGAACGTCAGCGGCATCTACGTCATGCCGGATGCCTCGTATGAGTATTCGGAGATCGACATCAAGTGAGCCGTTCCTGGCCGACACCGGCATGGGGCAGGCACGGGCCTGCCCCGCGAGGAACGTCTGCGCGTTTCGTGGCTTGGTCATCGCATTTCTGAATGGCTGGGTTTCAAATCGGAGTTGGCCCTATATTCACCCGCTTTGTGCACTCGATACCAACGCCACACAAAGGTAAACTGTCGCTTCACGACCATACGGCAACGTTAAAAATGGATGATTTCGAGAAGTACATAAGCCCGAATGCCACCATTTACTACGGTAATTGCTTGACAGCACTACATGATGTGCCGGATGAGTCGATTGATCTGGTATTTGCCGATCCGCCTTATAACATCGGAAAACGCTTTGGTGAGTTCAAGGACGTTTGGCCATCTGACAACGCCTACGCCGAATGGTGTTATCAATGGCTTGGACTGTGCATCGGAAAGCTCAAGCCAACCGGCAGTCTCTACATCATGACCAGCACACAGGCAATGCCTTGCCTGGACCTGTGGCTCCGAGAGCGCATGAGCATTCTTTCCCGGATTGTTTGGCATTACGATAGTTCGGGTGTCCAGGCCAAGAAGTATTTTGGTTCTCTATACGAACCAATTCTTTTTTGCGTCAAGGATCCAAAGGCATACACATTCAACGTGGATGCTATTGAAGTGGAGGCCAGGACCGGCGCGGTCAGAAAACTTATCGACTACCGCAAAGAAGTTCCCGCGCCATACAAGACAACAAAAATTCCAGGGAATACCTGGTATATTCCGCGTGTCCGCTACCGCATGGCTGAATACGAAGAGCATCCGAGTCAAAAACCCGAGGCGCTCTTGGAGCGCATCATCAAGGCCAGTACAAATCCCAACGACCTCGTTCTCGATCCGTTTGGCGGTACATTTACCACTTGCGCAGTCGCGCAGCGCCTGGGCCGAAAATCAATTGGGATCGAGCTTCAGCCAGGTTATGTAAAAATTGGCCTGCGTCGCCTTGGCATTGCTGACCAGTTTGATGGTGAATCGCTTCACGCTCCCGGCAAGACCTATGTCCGTAAAAACGGAAATGGTGTTCGTGGCAGCGCAATCGACGAAAAACAAATAGAGCTTTTTGATGTCTGAATCTGGAATCGCACAACATTCGTTCACCTCGGCAATCATCGAGGTGCTGCAACGGCATTTCGGCGAATACGCCGAAGACGTTTTTCGAGCAAGCCCAATTCTCGGCTACCTGAATAACAAGACCAAAGCGGCAAACCGAGGCTCCAAAGCCCGTGGTGCTTTCGCCAATCACTATGCGCTATACGTCGTGGTCGAAGATTACATCAGGAATGGTTTTGCCGATGGCAAGGCGGCGGCGCCATATTCCAGGTATCAAGGCGCGCGTTTCTCGGACTTATTCAAACGGCAACGCGAACTTCCATTCGGAGCCAAACTTCAAAACCATGCGCTTAATTCTCGCTTGAATGACGAGTTCAAAAAGTTCTATCCAACGGTAGGAAAATCGCCGATTGTGCGCGACGTGGAATCGCAACGCTACTGGATCCAGGAAGACCTGCTGCAAGTCGTCATTCGTCGAAAGGACGGCAAGGAACACACCTATAACCTCGCTTGCGCAATCATCGACGTCATTGACGCATACGTCGCAACGAAAAAGGCCGCGTTCGAGGGGTTTCTTGAGGCATGTCGACAGATTGCCGAACTCGGAAAAATCGCGCCCAAGGAGGCCGTCGACTTTGTTGTGCAACAGTTGAAGCCAAACGTCGATGCTCGTGTATTTGAAATTGTGAGCTACGCAGTTCTCAAAGCCAGGTATCATCAGGAAACCGTGTGGATTGGCGAAACCAGGGATACCGTCTCCGAGGAATTTCTGATCCTGTACAAAACCGGACGAACGAATGCCAACGACGGTGGCATAGATTTTGTCATGAAACCCTTGGGACGCTTTTTTCAGGTAACTGAAACCATTGATGTCAACAAATATTTTCTCGACATCGATAAGGTGCAACGGTTTCCAATTACCTTCGTCGTCAAATCTGACGAAACCGTAGATCAAATTCGCACTGCCATTCGTACGCAGGCAGTTGCGAAATACAAGATTGAGACTGTCGTCGACTCCTGCATGAAGGCCATCGAAGATATTATCAATGTCAAGGATATCGTCGCCGCATTCGACACCGTAGTGAAATCCGGCCAGTTGCAAACGGTGATGGACGAAATCGTTGCTCAAAGCAAGGTTGAGTTTAACTATAGCGACAATGAAGACGAGGACGGTAGCATTGATGTCTAACATGGCCCGCTGGATTGCTTCGCTCGCGCTCGTTTTTGACAAATGGAGGGAGACAATGCGACTGCCTTGGTTTCGTGATGTACCTGAAGTCATGGGCGAGGATTGAAACATGTTCAATTACATTCTCAAACGCCTGCTCGGATTGATCCCGACGCTGCTCATCGTCGCGGTGCTGGTGTTCCTGTTCGTTCACATGCTGCCCGGCGATCCGGCGCGGCTGGCCGCCGGGCAGGACGCCGACGCGGCGACGGTGGAGCTGGTGCGCCAGGATCTCGGCCTGGACAAGCCCTTGCACGTGCAATTCGTGACTTTCTTCACCAACGCGCTGCGCGGCGAATTCGGAAGGTCGCTGCGCACCAAGCGCCTGGTCAGCACTGAAATTGCCGACCGTTTTCTGCCCACGCTGTGGCTGACGCTGGCCAGCATGGGCTGGTCGGTGGTCTTCGGCATGGGCATCGGCATCACCTCCGCGGTATGGCGCAACCGCTGGCCGGACCGGCTGGGCATGACGCTCGCCGTCTCCGGCATTTCCTTCCCGGCCTTCGCGCTGGGCATGTTGCTGATGCAGATATTCGCGGTCTGGCTCGGCTGGCTGCCGTCGATGGGTTCCGGTTCGTGGAAGAACTACATCCTGCCGTCGGTGACGCTCGGCGCGGCGGTGGCCGCCGTGATGGCGCGTTTCACGCGCGCCTCCTTCGTCGAAATCATGCGGGAGGACTTCGTGCGCACGGCGCGCGCCAAGGGCGTCAGCGAACCGCTGGTGGTGCTGAAACACGGCCTTCGCAACGCGATGATTCCCGTCGTGACGATGATGGGTCTGCAATTCGGTTTTCTGCTCGGCGGCTCGATCGTCGTCGAAGTCGTCTTCAACTGGCCCGGCATGGGCCGTCTGCTGATCGACGCCGTCGACATGCGCGACTATCCGATCATCCAGACCGAAGTGCTGCTCTTCTCGCTCGAATTCATTCTGATCAACCTGATCGTCGACGTGTTGTACGCCGTGATCAATCCGACCATCCGCTTCAAGTGAGGCCCGCGATGAACACGACTGCCTCCGTTGCCGCGGCCCCGAACGAAGTGCGCACCCCCTGGACCGAATTCTGGCGCAAGTTCAAGAAACAGCGTCTGGCGATGCTTGCCGGCTGTTTCGTCATCGCGCTCGTCGTCGTCGCCATCCTGGCGCCCTGGCTCGTACCGTTCGATCCGGAAAACTATTTCGACTACGATTCGCTCAACGCCCTCCCTTCGTTCACGCACTGGTTCGGCGTCGATTCGCTCGGGCGCGACATCTTCAGCCGCGTCCTCGCGGGCGCGCGCATCTCACTGGCCGCCGGCGTGCTCTCGGTCGCCATCGGCGCGCTGGCCGGCACCAGTCTCGGCCTTCTGGCCGGCTACTACGAAGGCTGGTGGGATCGCGTCACCATGCGCGTCTCCGACGTGCTGTTCGCCTTCCCCGGCATCCTGCTGGCCATCGGCGTCGTCGCCATCCTCGGCAACGGCATGATCAACGTCATTGCCGCCGTCTCCGTCTTTTCCATCCCGGCCTTCGCGCGGCTGGTGCGCGGCAACACGCTGGCGCTGAAACACCTGACCTACATCGAAGCGGCGAAGAGCATCGGCGCGTCCGACTGGACGATCCTCGCGCGTCACATCCTGCCCGGAACGATCTCGTCGATCGTCGTATATTTCTCCATGCGCATCGGCACCTCGATCATCACCGCCGCCAGCCTCTCCTTCCTCGGCATGGGCGCGCAGCCGCCGACGCCGGAATGGGGCGCCATGCTCAACGCCGCCCGCGCCGACATGGTCAACGCCCCGCACATCGCCATTTTCCCGAGCCTCGCCATCTTCTTCACCGTGCTGGCCTTCAACCTGCTCGGCGACGGCCTGCGCGACGCCCTCGACCCGAAGATCGATCAAAGATGAGGCGCGGCGGACACGGCGAAAAACATGGCTGACGGTTTTCCGCGTTTCGCGCCGCCTGTCGTTCCCGTCGCGCCCCGCGATTCGGATCGGGATTTCCCGCGAATGACCCCGCCCCGCATCGGCATTCTCCCTTCCGGCCCGCGCGACGCGATCAGCGACGTGGGGAAAATCCGCGTCGGCCACCTCACGCTCGACCGGGGCGCCGTGCAGACCGGCGTCACGGTCGTCGTGCCGCATGACGGCGACCCTTTCATCGACAAGGTGCCCGCCGCCGCCGCGGTGATCAACGGCTTCGGCAAGAGCGCGGGACTCCTCCAGCTACGGGAACTCGGCGTCCTGGAAACGCCGATCGCGCTCTCCAACACCTTCGCCGTCGGCACGCTGACGCAGGCGCAGATCCGCGCGGCGATGGCCTCTCACGCGCCGCTCGGGCGCGAATGGCCGACGGTCAATCCGCTCGTCTGCGAGTGCAACGACGGCTATCTCAATGACATTCGCGCGCTGGCCGTCACCGAGGAACACTACCGGATCGCGCTGGAAGCCGCTTCCGCCGGCTTCGCCCAGGGCAGCGTCGGCGCCGGGCGCGGGATGAGCGCCTTCGAGCTGAAAGGCGGCATCGGCAGCGCCTCGCGCCAGGCGGACGGATACACGGTCGGCGCGCTGGTGCTGGCCAATTTCGGCAAGCTCGGCATGTTGACGCTGGCCGGATACCCGCTGGGCCGCAAGCTGGCGGCGGCGGACGGGCCGGAAGAAACGGAGAATCCTCCAGCCGGCGCGGCCCGCGCCGCTGCCGCCGAGCCGGGACGCCTCCACGCCTTGCGATCGCCGCGCGCGCTCACGCCGGACCCGTCGGGCGACGATCCCGCGCCGGAACGGCCGGAGCAGGGGTCGATCATCATGCTGCTGGCGACCGACGCGCCGCTCGACGCGCGGCAGTTGCGCCGTCTGGCGCTCCGCGCGGGCGCGGGTCTGGCGCGTACCGGCTCGGTCTTCGGTCACGGCAGTGGCGACATCGCGCTGGCCTTTTCCACCGCCTACACCGTGCCCCACCTGCCGGACCGCCCGATGCCCGCGCTGGCGATGCGGCACGAAGCGCGTCTCGATCCGCTCTTTCTGGCCGCGGCGGACGCCACCGAACAGGCCATCATCCATGCCCTGTGGCACGCCAGGCCCGTCCGCGGGCGAGACGGCCACGCGCGCCGCGCCTTGCGCGACATCCTGCGGCGCCTTTCCGACGAGGAGAATCCATGCGCGTCCTGATCGTTACCGACATCGAAGGCATCGCCGGCGTCGTTCATCCCGAGCAAACGCGGCAGGGCCATGCCGAATACGAGGAAGCCCGGCGCTGGATGACGCGCGAGGCCGACGCGGCCATTGGCGGCGCCTTCGACGGCGGCGCCGTCGAAGTCTGGGTGGCCGATTCCCACGGCGCTTACCGCAACCTGCTGCCCGACGCGCTCGATCCACGCGCCCGCCTGATCAGCGGCAAGCCGCGCGCGCTCGGCATGATGGGCGGTCTTTCCGCGGAATTCGCCGCCGTGATGCTGGTGGGATTCCACGCGCGCGGGCAGGCCAGGGGCGTGCTCGCCCACACCATCAACAGCGCGGCCTTTGCCCGCCTCTGGCTGAACGGCCAGGAACTCGGCGAAGCCGGACTCTACGGCGCGTTGGCCGGCGAGATGGGCGTGCCGGTCGTCATGGCCAGTGGTGACGACGTTTTCGTCGCGGAGACCCGTCCGCTCTTTCCGCATTGCGTCTTCGTCGTGACCAAGGAAGCCATCGGGCGGCACAGTGCCGTCTCGCTCTCGCCCCAGGCTTCCCGCGAAGCCATCCGCGCCGCCGCCCGGCAGGCGATGAGTGTCATCCACCGGGCAGAGCCTTTGTCGATGAAAGGCCCGATCCAGGCGCGTCTGGAGGCGCGGACCCCGGCCCATGCCGACCTATTCTGCCAATGGCCCACCCTGGACCGCATCGACGGCGTGACCCTCCAGTTTTCCGCGCCCTCGGTGGAACACGCCGTCCGCATGATCAACAGCCTGTCGGCGATGGCTCAGAAGACAGCGGTTTGAGAAGACAGGGTTCAGAAGACAGGGTTCAGAAGACAGCGGTTTGAGAAGACAGAGGACAGAGAAACCGAGCGCTCGGTTTTTCGTTCCTCACCCGGCGCGAAGCGCCGCATGTTTATCTGTCTTCTGTCCTCTCAGGATTCTGTCTTCTGTTCTGTCCTCTGTTCTGGCAATCGAAACTCACTGCACGCATGCCATTGCCTCAGCCCTGGCGGCGGCGGGGTCATATAATCGCCGAATTTATAGGTGAGATACGCATCCCGATCGGCGATGCCGGGGAATGTCTTGCCCTCGAACTCCACATCCGCAAGGCTCGAATACCACTCGCGCAGATACCCGAACGGCCGTCCCTTGGGCGTGGGGAAGGTCAAGATGCGGACATATTTCGTATTCTTGTCGCTGCGCAAGGATTCAAGCCGGTCAAACACCCATTCTTTCGGGATGAAATTCAACACGCGATAGATGAATCCGCCCGCCGACTTCTTGCCCACTTCGGAATACAATATTTTTCTCAACAGAAAGCAATACGCGGCAAACAGTCCGCGCAAGGGCGGGAAATCCGGCA
>JAITAJ010000181.1 GCA_031284185.1 Accumulibacter sp.
TTTGAAACGCTGGCGAGGCATTGCCACCCGCTACGCCAAGAACGTGGCTTCTTTTGTGGCTGCCGTGCAGATTCGGTGCATTGCCCTATGGGCTAAAATCTCGTGACGATACTATCTAGCATCACAGCTTTTTTTTAGTTGTTGCTGCGCATTGGAAAGTACCTCTTTCCCTCGTGGAAGCCGTGCCATAATCACTCTCCTGGTTGAGAAACAATTATAGCTAACTCTATTTGGAAATGGAATGACTTCTGCCCTCTGGCACTGCATCCTGCCCCCTGTCTTCTGAACCGCGCTCGGTTTTTCCATCCTACCCGGCGCGACAGCGCCGCAAGCTCATCTGTCTTCTGTCCGCTATCTTCTGTCTTCTGAAACTGTCCTCTGTTAAGTCCCCCTTAAGTCTTTTTCGGTAGGATGCTTCCCGCTGCATGGATGAGCCGAACACACACACGCACGAACGCACAGGAGACAGATCATGACAATCCAAATCTTGAAGAAAACACTGATCGTGGCCGCATTGTCGGCGGCGCTGAGCGGCGCCTATTCGGTCGCCACCCGCCAGGGATTGTGGGAAAGCCACGCGGCGACGCCATTGGTCGCGGCGGTGGCCTCTCCGATCGCCAACATGACCCTGCCCGACATGAGCGAGATCGTCGCCCGCAATGGGCCGGCCGTGGTCAACATCAGCGTGTTCGGCAAGGTCAGGGGACAGAATTTCGACTTCCCCGACATCGATCCGAATGATCCGTTCTACGAGTTCTTCCGCCATTTCCGGGTTCCGCAGCCGCGCGGCGAACGACAGGTGCGCGGACAGGGATCAGGCTTCATCGTGCGCGAGGATGGCCTCATTCTGACCAACGCGCACGTGATCAACGAGGCCGACGAGGTCACCGTGCGCCTGAACGACAAGCGTGAGTTCAAGGCCAAGGTGCTCGGCGCCGACAAGGCCAGCGACGTGGCGGTGCTGAAGATCGAGGCGCGCAAACTGCCGGTGGTGAGAATCGGCAATTCTTCGAACACGCGCGTCGGCGAGTGGGTGCTGGCGATCGGTTCGCCCTACGGCTTCGAGAGCAGCGCGACCGCCGGCATCGTTTCGGCCAAGTCGCGCTCGCTCCCGGATGACAATTACGTGCCGTTCATCCAGACCGACGTGGCGGTCAACCCCGGCAATTCGGGCGGCCCGCTGTTCAACATGGCCGGCGAGGTGATCGGCATCAATTCGCAAATCTACAGCCGGACCGGCGGCTATCAGGGCCTGTCCTTCGCCATTCCGATCGACGTGGCGGCATCCATACAGGATCAGATCCTCAAGTACGGCAAGGTGCAACGCGGCCGCTTGGGCGTCTCGATCCAGGAAGTCAATCAGTCGCTGGCCGAGTCGTTCGGCCTTTCCAAACCGACCGGCGCCCTGATCAGCTCGGTCGAGAAAGACAGCCCGGCGGCACAGGCCGGACTGGAACCCGGCGACGTGATCCTGTCGGTCAATGGCAAGGAAATCGAATCGTCGAGCGAATTGCCGCCGGTCATCGCCAGCATCCATCCGGGCGATTCGGCCCGGTTGCAAATCTGGCGCAAGAGCGGGAAACGCGAGATCGAGATCAAGGTCGGCAGCCTCGATTCGGGGGATACGGCCAGCGCCGACGACAAGGAGAGCGCGCCGAGCCGGCTGGGCCTGACCCTGCGGCCGCTGCGACCGGATGAAAACCGCCGGCTCGACGGCAAGGCCGGCCTTCTGGTCGAGAACGCTTCCGGCTCGGCGGCGCGCGCCGGCATCCGCGCGGGCGACATCGTGCTGTCGGTCAACGGCGAGCCGGTCAGATCGACCGAACAGTTCCTGACGCTGGTGGCGAAGGCGTCGAAACGGGTCGCTCTGCTGATCCAGCGCGGCGAGGCGACATTGTTCGTTCCCGTCGACCGCTGACCGGGCGCTCCGAGGCCGGTCAGCCGCGTCGGGCGGCGTAAAGCGCCGCCCGACTCGCGCCGTCTCCCGTCTATCTTCCGTCTTCCGATTCCTGATCCCCGGCCATCAGATCGGTGAGAATTTCCAGCGCCGCGTCGAATTCGGACATCAATATCTGGTCGGAGATCCGTTCCAGGGCTTCTTCCATCCGCGCGTCCAGCGGGGTTCGATTCAGTTCTTTCAACAGCCGGTCGATGACGCCCACGTGTTCCGTCTTCAGCGCTTCGGCCAGATCCCGCAGCAACTGGGCATGACCAGCGGCCGAGGGCGCGGCGGCGGCGGTGGCCTTGTCCTCCGCGCCGGTCGTCAGCGCCACGCGGATGGCGTCGACCAGCTCCGTGAGACGCCCCACGAAGGTGGGCAGCGCGTTTCCGATGAAGGCGCTGTCCTTGTCTCTCCCCGCGGCTTCGAGCCGGGCCGCCTTCGTCGACATTTCCGCCGCTCCGATGCTGGCCAGGGCGCTCTTCAAGGCGTGTACCTGCGTGGTGAACAGGGACAGCCCGGCTTCTTCCGGCAGCGTTTGCAGCAGGGGGAGGCGTTTTTCCGCGTCCTTGCAGAACATGGAAAGCACTTGCTTGTAGAACGCCGCCGAGTCGCCGGTCATGGCGACGCCATGCTTTGCGTCGAGACCGGAAATTTCCAGCCCCGCCAGACTGCCCAGAGGGGATTTCTGCGCGGATGAGGGCTTGGCGTCGACCTTGAGCAGTTTGTCCTTGGGGAGCCATCGCTCGATTATCTCGTCCAGCTTGGATATGTCGATGGGCTTGGCGAGAAAATCGTCGAAGCCCTGGGCCAGAAACATTTCCTTTATTCCCGATATGGCGTTTGCGGTCAACGCGACGATGGGAACCGGCCTTTTCCAGCTCGCCTCTCCTTGCTCTCTTTCCCATTCCCGTATCGATGCCGTGACTTCCACGCCGTCCATTCCGGGCATCATGTGATCCATGAACACGATGTCGTATTGATTGCGCTTGACGAGTTCCACGGCCTTGGCGCCGCTCAGGCAGGTGTCTACGTTCGTCTTGTACGGCGCGATGAGTCCTTCCACCACTTTCAGGTTCGTCGCTATGTCGTCCACCACCAGAAGCCGCGCGTCCGGGGCGATGAACCGGGTTCCGCTGAAATGGATGTTTTCCCCGTAGTTCCGGTGATCCGGCATACCGTTGAGCACGTCGGCGATCGACAGGGATTGCACCGGCAGGGAGACGAAGCGGACGTTGGGCACGTGGGCCTCGTCCCCCCGGTCGATCATCAGCGCCAGAGGCGGCGGCTTTTTGCCGGGCTGCTCCTTCTCCAGTTGCTCCATGATCGGCTTGACCGTGTCATAGAGGCCGTAGCCGGTGAAGACGAAGTACCAGTCCTCTTCCCGGATGGCCTGGTTGAACTCTTCGATGGTCGTCACGAGCTGGAAGGGAACGCCCATGCTTTCCAGGGACCAGGCCACCGACTTCGCGTGGACCACCCGCGCGTCGAAGATCAGCGTTTTTTTCTTGTCGGCGTCATCCACCACGGCAAACGGCATGTCCTGCCCGATTTCCTGGGGAATGGTCACGGTGAAGATGCTGCCCCTGCCGTATTCGCTCTCCACGGAAATGTCCCCGCCCATCGCCGCGCAGAGCCGTTTGGTGATGGCCAGCCCCAGCCCCGTCCCCTCGATGCTTCGGTTCCGCTTCACGTCTACCTGGACGAATTCGCCAAAGAGTTTTTCCTGATCCTCGCTCTTTATCCCGATTCCCGAATCTTCCACGACCAGACGCAGGATGACCTTGTTGTCCTCCCTGATCTCCTGGGTGATGGTCACGCTGATGAATCCCTTTTCCGTGTATTTCACCGCGTTGCTCAGAAGGTTGAGGAGGATCTGCCGGAGGCGCACTTCGTCGCCTATGAGCACGTTGAGGATGGAGGCGTCGATGTTGGTGTAGAAGCGGATGGGCTTTTCCATGATCCGCATCCGGACGATGTTCACCACGTCGTTGACCAGGGAGGAAAGGTAGTAGGTGACGGGGATGAGTTTGAGACGGCCCGCCTCGATCTTGGAGAAGTCGAGCAAGTTGTTGATTATCGAGAGCAGGCTCGCCGAGGCCCGCTTGATGTCCTTGACGTATCCTTCGGACTCTTCGTCGAGTTTCTGTCGCAGGAGCAGTTCCGACATGCCGCTGATGGTGTTCATGGGCGTGCGGATTTCATGGCTCATGCTGGCCAGGAAATTGCTTTTGGCGTTGTTGGCCTCGTCGGCCGCTTCCTTGAGTTCCACGAGCCGCTTGTTCTGGGCTTCTATCAGACGGTCTCTCGTCTTGCGCGTCTTTTCCGTGATGAACGGCATGAAGAAGACCATGACGTAGGCCACCACGATGCGAACCGCTATTTCCATCGGGTAGTTGAAACGGGATATGCCGGGGATGAAGAGTTCGATACAGACCACGGTGAACAGCACTACCGACAGGGTGGCGCCGCAGGTCATCCCCAGGAGCGTGATGGCGTACATGGGGAAGAGGTAGATGAACACGAAGTTGTAGCCCTGGTAGTCTCCGTTCCAGATCAGCGACGCGCAGAGCGACCCGTAGGCCGACACGCTGATCAAGGCCGGAACGATCTGGGGTATCCGGGTTCGGGCCATAATGAAGACGATCACGCAGATCGCGCCCGTGGTGCCGCATATGATCATGTCGACATAGGAGTCGCTCGCGAAATTCCAGACCGAGAACACGACGAGAAGCAGAAAGCCGCAGAGACTGACCGAGTTCAGAAGCACGTAACGGATCAGATAGTCGGACATGCCGAATTTGCTCTGCGCCGAGTATTTCCCCGAGGTGGCGACGTCGATCAGCCAATCGAGCAGGATGTTCGCGCTCCCCGCGCTTCCCGCGCTGACACGGCTCTTTCCGAGGAGAATGGCGGCGCGTCCGCCGGGTTCGACGAATCGGGATTCGTCCCTTGCGCTGGTTCTGTACCAATAGAGGAGCAAATCGGATATCCCGCATATCACCAGGATCGTCAGGGCGCAAATCTGGAGGATCATGATGTTCCGGGCGTCGCGCCGCTGCGCGACGATCGCTTCGTCGCTCACGTCCACCCCGGCGGCGGAGTAGACCTCGCCGTCGCTCGAATAGACCGGGGCGGTCGCGGAAATCAGCCCCTTCCCGCCGGCGGGATGGGAACCCACCCCCGAAACCCAGGTTCCGCCGTCAAGGACGATCGGCGCGGCAATGGCGGCCACCGGGTTTTCTTCGTTGTCGATGTCGAGGAATACGTCGGGGGTGTGCCTGTCTTCCGGGCCGGTGCCGCTGCCGATGATGTATTGAATCCTGCCGTCGCCGTAATCCCGCCAGTAGTAGACGTAGAGGACGCCGTATTCCCGGGCGAAGCGGGCGAGCCGTTCCTTGATGTCCCGGTACTCTTGGGAATTCACGTCCTCGATGCTGTGAAACCTGTCCAGTTCCTCCGCGCTCACCAGATTTGCCGCCGCCTTGGCCGTGGCCAGCAGGTGATCCTGGATGACCGTGCGGGTCAGCCTCACGTAATGGTTTTCCCGGATGTTCTCGTATACGGTACCCAGCAGAATCAGGAGGGCGGATACGAAAAAAAGGCCAATGGCAAGCCGCCTCATGGAAGTCTGGAGAGTGCCGTCATCGGCATTATTCTTGGACAGCCTTCTCAACATGATCTATATGCTCCTCTCGGCGAGTTTACGCATCACTCCGGCAAGCCGTCGGCCTGTTTGCCGCCGCTATGTCTCCAGTAGACCGTCGATGATATTTCCGGCTTCGTCAAAGTCAGAAACCAGAATGCAATCCGCCGCCCTGGAAAAAGCCTGGGCAAGTTCGCCGTCCACCTGTGAGCCGATGAGCTCGTCGAGCAATTCGTCCATCGCTCGGATACTTCGGGATTCCAATGCTTCTTTCAAGCGAAACAGGATCGTCCTGTCGAAGACAGGCGCGTCTGCGCCATTCCCGCTTTCCACGTCGTCCGCTTTTTTGGCAAGCGCCTTGCCGATGCGACCGGTCAGATCGGTGAGACTCTTGCGAAACCCGCCGATCCGTTCCCTGATGATCGCCATGTCGCCTTTTTTTCCCGCCGCTTCCAGGCGGGCCGCTTCCGCCGACAGCGCCTCGGCGCCGATACTCGCCGAGGCGGACTTGAGCGCATGAATCTGGGTGATGAAATTCTTCGTGTTCTTTTCCGCGTACTCGATGCTCAGGAATTCCACTCCCACTTCCACGTCGCGGCAATACAGCCTGAGAACCTTCCGGTACATGGCCTCCGTTCCACCGACCATCGCCACGCCCCTCATGACGTCGAGTCCGGCGATCCTGATGGAACACATTTTCGCCAGGCTACCCTGTTCCGTAGGCTCGCGCCACATCTCGACGGGGACCCATTTTTCGACGAGTTCGTTCAGCGCCCGGATTTCAATGGGTTTGGGCAGGAAATCGTTGAAGCCGTTTTGCAGAAACATCGCCTTCATGCCGGAGACGGCGTTGGCGGTGAGCGCCACGATGGGCAGATCCTTGAATCGCTCGCCCATGCCGCGGATGGCCTTCGTCGCCTCCACGCCATCCATGCCGGGCATCATGTGGTCCATGAGCACCAGACCGTAATGGTTTCTCTCGACCAGCGCAAGGGCGTCCGCGCCACTCTTGCACGTGTCGATCTTCATTCCGTAGGGGGCAAGCAGCCCTTCGACCACTTTCAGGTTCGTCGCGTTGTCGTCTACGATCAGCACGCGAAAATCCGGCGCGGAAAACCGGATGCTGCCCGCATCGGAACGGAAAGTGGCCTCGTCTTCCAGCGGCCCCATGGAACCGCCTTCCGCGACGCTCTGCGAGAGGGTCGCCGTGAACTTCGACCCCACCCGGTATTCGCTTTCGACGGTAATGTCGCCACCCAGCGCGCGGCAGATCGTCCGGGCGATCGACAGGCCAAGCCCGGCGCCCTCGATGTATCGGGTGTATTGGCCGTCGATTCTGTTGAAATCGCCGAAAAGATACACGATGTCCTTCTGCTCTATCCCGATCCCGCTGTCGGAAATCTCGAACCGGAGCAGCACGGTGCCATCGTCCCTCGGCTCGTGCCGGACCACGAACCTGACGAAACCTTCTTCCGTGTACTTGACGGCGTTCGAGAGGAGGTTGAGCAGAACCTGGCGCACCTTGACCTCGTCGCCGATCATGTAAGCGGGAATGGACTCGTCGAGATCGGTCTCGAACCGGATCGGCTTGTCGCCGATGCGAATCCGAATGATCGTGAGCACGTCGTTCAGGAGGGAGGCGGTCTCGTAGCGGAGGTTCGCTATCTCCAGTCTGCCGGAATTGATCCTGGAAAAATCCAGAATCTCGTTGATGATGGGAAGCAGACTCACGGCGGCCCGCTTGATGTCCTTTATGTAGGCCAGTCCGCTCAGCCGGCCCCATTCCCGCTCCGCCAGTTCGCTCATGCCGATGATGGCGCCCATGGGGGTGCGTATCTCATGGCTCATGTGCGCGAGGAAGGATGTCTTGCCCTTGCTTTCGGCTTCGGCCTTCAACCTCGCCTCGTTCGTGTCCTCGGCGCTCCCGATGAGCTCGTCGATGTCCTTGCTCATCTCGACGGTCTCGGCGTCCAGAGTGCCCATCCGCTCGAAAATGGCCACGGCCGCCAGCGCGCTGTCGCGCGACATTCTCGCCAGCTCCGGCATCTGCGGAGTTCGCGCGTCACTTTCGGTGAGGCGGCTCAGGACCTCGGTGGCGTTCTTCAGCCGTCTGGCCGCTTCCCGAAGCCCGGCGATGGAGGCGGCGTGATCGATCACTTTCGTGACCAATGCAAGCAGCATCGCGTCGGTGTGTTCCCCCATGTCCATCAAACGCGCCCCGACCCTTCACCAGAGGACGCGGTAGGTGCATGAATCGAACCCGTTCTTCCGGCATTCCTGCGAATCGTCGTGGATGACATACGCTTCGGGTTTGAATCGCTGCGTCATGGCGGTGATGATTCCCTTGTCGAACGCGCAAGGATAAGGGTTGTTGCACACGCAGACGATCTCGTTCTCACCCTCCACAGGCTCATAGCCATAATGACCGATGCCCTCGATCATGGTATTGGTTCGCGTGTCGAACATCGACTTGCCGTTCTTCCGGTGATTGAGATGATAGGCCACGTCGATCGACCTGATGCCGTCATGGATGTCCTTCATCCGGGACGGAAACCGCGCGCTGCTCGGGATCGACATGCCGATGTTGAACAGTACCCTGTCGCCTATCTGTCTTGCGATGTTCTCGAACGCCTCCAGCCATGCCTCCTGTGAATACCAGGCGTCCATGTCGAGAATCAGTTTTTTGTTCACCACGGTTCCGATACCCACCTGGTTCAGGTATCGCCTCGATATGTTGGTGAAACATCCCAGCCCTTGGACAATCGCCGAGACCGTTGGGGCGTTGACTTCGATGCCCGACTCAAAAGCCTTGAATTGCACGATCCATCATCTCCCATATGAATTTATGCGGCGCAAGGCGCCGCTGGATTTCTACTGTTGCCCATTCTGATGTCACGTGAACCGTCACTGATCAATCGAACATGAATCAAAGGCTTGGAATTGGGATTCGGAATGTCTGAAAGGAGCGGCCATGAACCCTCGTCGCCTACCGGCGCGAACCCGGCTTCAGGTCGGAGTCAAATCGTCCAGCCTGGCAGCGGCCTTGGCGAATTCCGAGGTCAATGCCAGATCGGAAACTTCCGAAACGATACGCGCGATTCTGGAACTGAGCTGCATCGTCGAGAGCGTGGTCAGGATTTCGTCGGACCTTCTCACGTTCTCCGTCAAAAACACCTCCTTCAACTCCGACAGGAGCGGCATGACTTCGTCGTCCGGCAATTCCCCGGCATTTTCGGCGCCCTCATCCATTCTCTCTCTCGTGGCGAGCGCCGAACCGATGCGTTCGGCGAGGATGGAAAGATTTCCCCGGAAAGCCTCGATGTGTCCCTGAATGAACGATATATCACTGCAACGGGCGGCCTCCTCCAACCAGGCGGCCTCATCCGAAAGAGCCACGGCTCCGATGTTGGCCGATGCGCTCTTGAGCGCGTGAACCTGCGTGGTGAAATTTTTCATGTCCATTTCCGCTTGCGCGGCATTCAGAAATTCCATTCTTGTCTGGACGTCGCGGCAGTAGAGCGCAAGCACCTTCCTGTAAACCGCCTCCGTTCCTCCGGCGACCGCCACGCCCTTTTTCTCGTCCAGCCCCTCGATTCCGAAGGACGTGACTTCCTGGGGCACCTCGCGCGCGGCCTCCTTCGCGGAAATCGGACGCTGATATTCCTTCGGGATCCATTTGCGCAGGATGGCATCCAGCTTGGAAGGATCGATCGGCTTGGAGAGGAAATCATTCATGTCCTTCTGCAGAAACATCTCGCGCATCCCGGCCACCGCGTTCGCCGTGAGCGCAATGATAGGCGTTTCCCGTCTTTTTTTCATTCCGCGCATGAGGGCCGTCGCCTCCACGCCGTCCATGCCGGGCATCATGTGGTCCATCAGGACCAGGTCGTAATCGTTTTTCCTGAACAGCGAGACGGCTTCCTCTCCGCTCTCGCACACATCCACCTTCACCATGTAGGAGGCGAGAAATCCCTTCGCCACGACCAGGTTGAGCGGCACGTCGTCCACCACCAGCACCTGCGCGTCCGGGGCCGTGAAACTTGCGAACGGCGCGCAGAGCGGGTCGGTCATGCCGACGACGGTGGGCGCTTCGTAATTCAGCACGCTCGCCAGCGGCACGGCGTGGGCGGGCAGGATGACGGTCGGAACGTCCTGGTGGGCCGTCTCTTCGAGTTCCGCCAGCAGAATCAGATGGGTTTCCAGATTCCCGCTGTTTACGATGCTCCGCGCCCGCTCGACGGTTTGGGGCGATACGAACGCGAACGTGAATTTCCCGCTTTCCAGTTGCGCGAAAAAGTCCTCCTCGCTCGACGCCATGACCGCGCCGACGCCGAGGTCGTCCAGCGTCAGGCGAATCGAATTGGCGTAGAGCGAGCGCGCCTCGTGGAACAGAACGCTCTTTTCTTTCGCGTCCCGAACGATGGCCAGGGGGGCGACGTCGTCCACTTGCTGCGGAATGGCCACCGTAAACACCGAACCCTCGTCGTACACGCTCGACACCGTTATGTCCCCGCCCATGGCCTGGCAGAGCCGCCGGGCGATCGCCAGCCCCAGACCGGTGCCCTCCACGCCCCGGTTGTGGACGATGTCGAGCCGGACGAAGTCTCCGAACAGATGCTCGATGTCTTCCGGCTTTATCCCGATCCCGCTGTCCGAAATCTTGAACTTCAACAGGATGGAAGCGCCGCTCCGCTTGTCCGGGGCGAACCCGGCCATTTCGGGACGCACCTTGGGCGTCGAGTTCACCCACTCGCCCGTGACGGTGAACATGACGAATCCCTCGAAAGTGTACTTCGCGGCGTTCGCCAGCACGTTCAGCAACACCTGCCTGACCCGCGTCACGTCGCCGACCAGCCAGCCCGGTATGGTGGACTCGACGTTGACGACGAACAGGATCGGTTTTTCGGCGAGGCGCACCCGCGTGATGGTGATGACGTCGTTCAGAAGGGACGCCAGCATGTAGCGGGAAGGCTTTATCTCCGTGTGCCCGGACGCGATTCTGGAGAAGTCCAGAATGTCGTTGATGATCGAAAGCAGGTTCTGCCCCGCCTGCTGGATACTGATGAAATATTCCGCGGCCAGTTGGAGGCTGTCCGTCCGCAGGCCGAGCCGGCTGAGGCCGATGACCGCATTCATGGGCGTGCGTATCTCGTGGCTCATGCGGGTGAGGAAGAGCGTCTTGCTGCGGTTTTCCTCGTCGGAACTCATGTGGGCCGCCGAGAGATGCAGCAGGAAAAAATTGAGGATGGACATGAAGACGAAGCCGAGCGCGGAGAGGACGCCCGCCATGTAATAGATGTTCCTGTAATAGCTGTTGTACGGCGTGATCACGCCGATGTACCAGCCGGAGGACATCTCCTTGAAAGAGGCGATCGCCTTGCTTCCGTCGACGTCCGTTATCTGCATCGTGGTTATTTCACGGTGCTTCATGAGCGCGTCGTGCAGCTTGCGGTAACCCTCGCCGATATCCCACAGCGGGTGGCCCACGATTTCGCTCCTCGGGTGCCCCACCACGATCATGTTCCTGTCCAGGATGACGCCGTATCTGCCGTCCGGCGAGTCGGAATACTGGATGTGGTTTTCCAGCCACGACAGATCCATGTCGATGGTCAACATGCCGTAGTTTTCCCCTCCTTTTCCGTACAGGTTGCGGACGGCGGATATGATGACCTCGCCGGTCCGGGCATCCAGGTAGGGATCGGTGAAGACCGTGGTCTCGCCGGGGTTCTTCATGCCGGCGTCGAACCAGGGCCTTTCGTGAAACTTGAAGTCGGGACCGGGGCTGAACGGCAGGCCGTCGAGAAATTCGCCGCGTATGTAACCGTAAATTCCATAGATGCCCGCATTCCAGGAGTTGTTTTTCTCCATCCATCGGGTCGTGTTGGTGAGGTACTCCAGGAGCGTCTGCTTCGACGCGCCATTGTCCAGCATTTCCTGAACGATGCCCGCCGCGTTGGTGATCGTCACGTCCGCCCCGTAGAACCCCGTCTTGACGTTCGCCTCCGCCGCCCGTATGGCCTCGTCCATATCGATGAGGAGCCGTTGCTGGATGATCGAGCTGATCGAGAAGTAACTGACGAGCACCATCAGAAAGAAGGACACGAAGACCAGCAACATCTGCGGGATGTTCGCCTTGATGACCTGCTGCCAGTTTATTGGCATGGAATGTTCCGTATTCATGCCGGCCTATTGGATTTGGATTTCAAGCGCGTCACGATCGTACCGGTTCATGTCGCCCGGCACGTCCACCATCCTGGAACGGTTCCATCCCCTCGTGCCGATGATCCGCCCGTCGTTCGCCTCCGGCGCGTTCCCGAAAAAAGGGATGAGCGCGCCCATGATCCGGGAGATTTTCCCGATTCTCAGCCTTTCCCTCTTGGCCTCGGTGATCTTCATGAGAACAGTCTTCCGATTTCTGCAAAAAAACATCCGTCATTCCCGGTTGGTCGCGGGGAACTGGTCGGCCACCTGCTTGAACACGTCCACCAGGACGGGGTCGAAGTGCGTTCCCTTTCCATCGAGGATGATGCGGACCGCCTCCTCGTGGGGATACGGCTTCTTGTAGGGCCGTTCGGACACGAGCGCGTCATACACGTCGACGATGGCCATGAGGCGGCCGGGCAGGGGAATGTCCTCCCCGGCGGTGCCGTTGGGATAGCCGGTGCCATCCCATTTCTCATGGTGAGTCCCGGCGAAAATCTTCGCGTACTTCAGAAAATCGCTGTCCGACGTTCCGCTTGCGATCCGCTCGATGATCTGGACGCCCAGCACCGCGTGTTTTTTCATTTCCTCGAATTCTTCCGGCGTGAGACGCGCCGTCTTGTTCAGGATGCTGTCCGAGATGGCGATCTTGCCCACGTCGTGAAGCTGGCACGACTCGAGCAAGAGGCCGATGTCGAACTCATGCATCTGATCCTTGTAGATATCCAGAGTATCCATTCCCTCTATCAGCACCTTCAAGGTGCGCTGAGTGCGCGCGATGTGCCCGCCGGTCGTATTGTCCCGGCTTTCCACGAGATCCGCCACGGTCTTGAGAATGGCGCTTTGCAGTTCGAGAACCCTGCCGGTCTTCTCATCGACCATCTTCTGCAGGTTTTCATTGAAGTATTCGAGCTCGGTTCTCTGCGCTTCGAGCGTTTTTTTCTGATCTCCGAGCAAACGTTTCTGCATCTCGACCGTGATGTGCAGATCCACCCGCTTGCGCAGAAGCTGCGGCATGAAGGGCTTCGATATGTAGTCGATGGCCCCGAGGGAAAGCCCTTCGAGTTCGTCCTCGGGGGAACTCATCCCGGTCAGGAATATCACGGGGATGTCGCTCGTGTCCGGGTTGTCCTTCAGAATCCTTATCGCCTCGTGCCCGTCCATCTCCGGCATGTCGATGTCGAGCAGGATGAGCTCCGGCTTGTTGCGCTCCAGCAGATTGAACATCTTCACCGCCGACGGAACGGTGAACACGTCGTAAAATTCAGAGAGGGCGTTCTTGGCGACTTTCAGATTGACGACATTGTCGTCCACGATCATTACCGTCGAATATTTCTTGTCCGCGTCGTCCGCCTTTTCCATTTCACTCGACATCCCCTCCCATCCCCCCTTCTGATGGCTGAAAGACGCTCTTCCATGAAGCGCTTTATCAGCAGGCTCCCTATATATCACGTGGGAAGGGGCTTGGGGGGGAAGGTTACGAAATCTTCACCTTCGCGCATCGGAGGGAGGATATCTCATGGGTCGATGCGCGTATCGTTGCCCCCCTTCCCACTCGGGCAAACCGCCGAACGCCTTCGCAGGATGGCGAAGCGCCATCAGCGGTTCGTCCGGGTCGCGCGGGGCTGGCAAGGCCGCGCAAGCTCTCGCGGACTGCGTGACTCGTCATGGCGGATGGGCAACCGCGAGCTCGTTGGCGAGGGCTTCCGCGGCCCGGATCAAATTTTTTCAAAGCAATAGCCTTCCCCGCGCGCAGCGGTAATCTTATAGCCGCTGTTTCCTTCTTCCAGTTTTCTTCTCAGGTTGGACATGTGCTTTTTCAGCGTCCTGTGGTCGTCGCCGATCGGCTGGCCCCACGATTTTTTATACAGATACTCCGCGCTCATGACGTGGCCCTCGTCCTGCACGAAGAGCAAGAGCAGGGAAAATTCCTTCTGGGTCAGCAGCATGTCCACGCCGTTCAGGAAGGCCCGGCCCGCCGCGATGTCCAGTTTCAGCGGCCCCCTTTCCAGCGCTTCGGGAACCTGTTCCACGTTGCGGAAAAGAGCCTCCACCCGCGCAAGCAGCACCTCGTAGTCGAAGGGCTTGCCGAGATAATCGTTTGCCCCGGCCCGAAGCCCCTTGGCGACGCTGGCGCTTTCGCCCCGCGCGGTCAGCATCAGCACGGGAATCCTGTTGCCCGCCGCGCGCAGCTCTCTCAGAAAGTCCAGTCCGTTGCCGTCCGGCAGCATGATGTCCAGCACAATCGCGTCGGGGGACCGATGCAAGAGCTGTTTCCGCGCCTGCGCAAGATTTTCGGCGGCAAGCACGGCATATCCGGCCCACATCAGGGCGGCACGGTTGTTGTCGAGGACTTCCCGTTCGTCCTCGATGCAAAGAATGGTTTTCATTCGTTTTTTTCGACCTTCCCGGGCGGGGAGTTTATCACTCGCGCCACATCCATTGATATGTCTACCTGATGAGTTTCCTTTCACTTCCAGAAGCACGCGGGCCTTCCGGGCATCGCATCCGCGGCCCTGGCGCCGGCGGAACCGGCGGGCGCGGACCGCGCGGCGGCAAGCGCCGGCTTCATCCGGCGGAACCCGGATCGCCCGGCGCCGCTCCGGGCCGGAACCGCCTCATTTTTTCCCCATAGTTTTTTTCCATATAACAAAATAATATTTTCTTCGTTCGTTTTCACGAACGGCGTTCCTAGAATTCTTCCTCCAATCGGTGAAGGAGGAATTTCATGAAAGCAGCTCGGATTCTCGGCGCGCTCGGCGCCGCCGTCTTTCTTGCCGGCGTATCCGCCGCTCATGCCGACGCGACACTCGACCGCGTCAAATCGCGCGGAACCGTCGTCGTGGGCGTCATACTTTCCGGCCCGCCCTATGGTTACATCGATCCGGCAACGCAAAAACAGGCCGGACTCAACATCGACCTGGCCGACGAAATCGCCCGGCGGCTCGGCGCCAGGCTGGAAACCGTGGCGGTGACGCCGGCCAACCGGGTCCAGTTCCTTCAGCAAGGCAAGGTTGATCTCTTGATCCCCAACATGCAGCTCAATCCCGAGCGCGCCGAAATCATGGGTTACGTTCCGACGCCCTACGGGGACGCCGGCGGCGGATTCATCACGCGCAAGGGCAGCGGGATCACCCAATGGAAGGATCTGAAGGACAAGACCGTCTGCGTTTCGCAGGGCAGCAATTACGCCAAGCCGCTGGCCGAAGAATACGGCGCCAACGTCAAGGGCATGCCCTCGCAACCCGATTCCCTGCTGGCATTGAAGGCCGGAAGCTGTTTCGCCTCGGTCCATGACAGCGCGGGGCTGCACCTGCTGGTGGAAGACAACCCGGAATGGAAGGATTTCGAGCTGCCGATCGCCACGGATCTGATTCCGCTGCCGTCGGTGATCTGGGTGCGCAAGGGCGAGAAGGACATCGAGAACGTGCTCGACGGCTTCGTTCAGGATTGGTATCGCACGGGCTGGCTCTTCGAGGTGACGCGCAAGAACCGTATCAAGATCACGCCCCTGCTCGAAGAGTGGCAAGCCAAGTATCCGGCGGCGAAGAAGTGAAAAAATCCAGACGGCGCTTCAAGGCGACGCGCTCCGCCAATCCTCGCGGGGCGCATGATTCGGGTGGGGAGCCTCGGCATGTCTGAATCCTGGCTGCCCGCGTTCGTCGCCGCCGCCAGATCGGTCGGCCTGAATTACGGTTTTCTGCTCAACGCCTTCGAGCGCGCGGCATGGATCGACGGCGTCGTGGTCAGCATCGAGCTGTCGGCCCTGGGGATCGTGAGCAGCCTCATCGTCGGCATGGTCATCGCCGCGGCGCTGACCTCGGGACGTCCGTACCTGGACAGGCCGGCGCGCGCGTTCGTCGAACTCGTGCGCAACACGCCGACGCTGGTGCAGATTTTCTGCGCGTTCTTCGTCGTCAACATGCTCATCAGCCAGGCCCTCGGCGGCCCGCAGAACAACCCGCTGACCGCTTACGCCTGGGTGGTGATCGTGCTCTCGCTGCACTACGGCGCGTATCACGCCGAAGCCTTGAGGGCCGGCATCGAAGCGGTTCCCCGGGCCATGCGCGAATCGGCGGTCTCGCTCGGGTTTTCCAGGCGCGAGATACTGACTCACGTCGAATTGCCGCTGGCCGTCCGTTTCGCTTGGCCCTCGCTGGTCAACAACATGGTCGATCTGGTCAAGGCGACGTCCCTGGGTTCGGCGATCGCCGTCGGCGAGGTGACTTACGCCTCCCTGATGATCTGGGTGAATGGAGACAACGTGCTGGAACTCATGATCTTCATCCTGCTGGTCTATGCCGCGCTGACGCTGCTCGTCGCCGGGCTGGGAACGCTGGTGGAAAACCGTTTGCGGATGCCGGGCTATGGCCAGTGAAGACATCCTGACCCTGAAAACATCCCCCTCCCCCCGAGTCCTTCCCCGGATTCCGTCGATCGTTCTGTGGATCGGCGCCGTGGCGCTGGCTTGGCTGGTGCTGGCGCATTTTTACCGGGACACGATGAGCACCCTCTGGGCCTGGGCGCCGCTGCTCGCCGGCGGTTTGCGGATGAACGTGCTGATCAGCGTGCTGGCCATCGCCATCGGAACGGTGCTCGGCGCGATCGTCGGCGCGCTGGAGCTTTCCCGCGGACGATGGATCGGCGCGCCGGCCAAGGCTTACGTGCAGGTGTTCCGCAACGCGCCGATCCTGGTGCTGATCTTCTTTGCCACCTATGTGTTTCCGTTTGAAATCCGTTTCGGTTCGACCTACCTGCCGTTTCCCGACTGGATCAAGGCCACGATCGGCCTGGCGCTGCCGGCCTCGGCTCACATCGCCGAGATTTTCCGGGGCGCGATTCTGTCGATCACCTCGGCGCAGTGGGAAGCCTCGGCCTCGCTCGGTCTTTCCCGCTCGCAGACCCTGCGCTGGGTGATCCTGCCGCAGTGCGTGAAGCGCGTGCTGCCGCCGTGGATGAATCTTTACGCGATGATCACCATGAGCACCACGCTGGCTTCGCTGGTCGGCGTGACGGAGCTGCTCGAATCGGCCAAGAACGCCACCAACACGGTCAACCGCACGGACTTCACGATCATCATCTACCTCGCGGTGCTGACGCTGTTTTTCCTCTACTGCTATCCGATCACGCGGTTTACCGCCCGTCTGGAACGCAAATACGCATTCCACTGATCGCCATCGAAGAGACCCGATCCATGTCTGAGTCCAACGCCTCGCCAGAGCGGCCGCCGCTCGTCCGGTTGAGCCAGGTTCATCTTTCCTTCGGCAGTAACCACGTGCTCAAGGGCATCGACCTCCGGGTGCGCCAGGGGGACGCCGTGTCGATCATCGGCCCGTCGGGGTCGGGGAAGTCGACCATCCTGCGCTGCATCAACGGACTGCTGACGCCGGAGCGCGGCGAGGTCGTCGTCGGCGGCACGCCGGTACATTCGCTCAGGACCGAGGCCGAACGCATCGCGCTCAGGAAGCGCATCGGTTTCGTCTTTCAGCAGTACAATCTGTTCCCGCATCTGACGGTGTTGCAGAACATCGTCCTCGCGCCGACCCGGATTCTCGGCCTGGAACGCGAGACCGCCGAGCGCGAGGCGCGCGAACTGCTCGCCAAGGTGCGTCTCGCGGACAAGGACGACGCCTATCCCGGCCAGTTGTCGGGCGGCCAGCAGCAGCGCGTGGCGATTGCCCGGGCGCTGGCCATGCGCCCCGATCTCGTGCTGTTCGACGAAGTGACCTCGGCGCTGGACCCGGAAACCGTCGGGGAAGTGCTGTCGGTCATCCGGCAACTGGTCGAGGACGGCATGACCTGTCTCCTGGTGACGCACGAGATGCGCTTCGCCGAGGAAGTCAGTCACGAGATCGTGTTTACCGAGGGCGGCGAAATCGTCGAACACGGCACGCCGCGGGACATCTTCCACGCGCCGCGCAACCCGCGCACGCACGCCTTCATCAACGCTTTGCGCAATTAGGGAGAAGTTCATGATCGACCTGTATTTCTGGCCCACGGCCAACGGCATCAAGATTCCGATCCTGCTGGAAGAACTCGGCGTGGATTATCGTCCGGTCGCGCTCAACGTCCGTGTCGGCGAGCACCGGACCGAAGCCTTCCGCAAGCTCAACCCCAATCTGAAGATCCCGGTGCTCGTGGATGACGACGCGGGGGACGGGAGCGCGCCGGTGACGGTGTTCGAGTCGGGCGCGATCCTGCTGTATCTCGCCGAAAAACATGCCCGCTTCATTCCCGCCGCGGCGCGGGACAGGCTGCAGGCGCTGGGCTGGCTGTTCTGGCAATCGGCCCATGTGGCGCCGGCGTTCGGCCAATACGTCCGTTTCGTCGAACAGGTATCCGAGCAGGTCTCGCCGCCGCTGCTCGACGCGGCGCGCGCGGAGCTGAACCGGCTCTATGGCGTGCTGGAGACGCGCCTTGCCGAGTCGGCCTATCTGGCCGGCGATTATTCGATTGCCGACATCGCCGTATTTCCGTGGATACAGCCGCGCCGTCATGGGCGGCGATTGGCCGACACGCCGAATCTGGCGCGCTGGCACGCGGCGGTGCGCGCGCGCCCGGCGGTCGAGAAGGCTTACC
>JAITAJ010000335.1 GCA_031284185.1 Accumulibacter sp.
CAGATGACCGGCACCTCGCGTTCCTGCAACGGGTGTTTGAGCAACACGTGTTCGAGCGCGCTGCCCTTGGCCGAGGCGATGACCACTCCTTCGAGTCCGTAGCGCTCAAGGCAGTCATCAGCCAGTTCGCGCGCCAGGATCAGTATTCCTCTGGATGTCTCGATGAGATCGTAGATAAAGTCCGGGTGGACGCTGACCGCCTCGTTGGCCGGCAGCGTCCACGGCGTGGTCGTCCAGATTACCGCGAACGCGGGCGATGAGAGGTGTCGAAGACCGAACGCGCGCGCGAGCCTGTCGGTCTCTTTCGGGCATACCATGAAAGATACGTCGATGGCCTGCGAAATCTTGTCTTCATGATCGACTTCAGCCTCGGCCAGCGCCGAACCGCAATCCAGGCACCAGTTGACCGGCTTCAGGCCCCGGTATAAATAGCCTTTTTCGAGAATCCGGCCGAGCGCGCGGATTTCGTCAGCCTCGGTCTGAAACGCTTGCGTGAGATACGGGTTGCCCCACTCACCGAGTACGCCCAGGCGGATGAAGTCTTTTTTCTGGCGCTCGACCTGTTCGCCAGCGAAAGCGCGGCACAGCTCGCGCACCTTGTCGCCGGGAATGTGCTTGCCGTGCAGTTTCTCGATCTGGTGCTCGATCGGCAGGCCGTGGCAGTCCCAGCCGGGTACGTAGGGCGCATCGAAACCGGCCAGCGTCTTCGAGCGGATGATGATGTCTTTGAGTATCTTGTTTAGCGCGTGTCCGAGATGGATGTCGCCGTTGGCGTATGGCGGCCCGTCGTGCAGGATGAAACGCGGACGTCCCTGGGCGACTTGGCGAATCTTCTGATAGAGCTTTTTTTCTTGCCAGGCTTTTACCCACAGCGGTTCGCGCCGGGCGAGGTCGCCGCGCATCGGGAAGGGTGTGTCGGTGAGGTTCAGCGTATTTTTGTAGTCGGCCATGGCGGTTGCTCAGTGCTTGAAATACTGCCTTGCGGATTCGATGTCCCGGGCGATTTGCGAGCGTAAGGCCGCAAGGCTCGGAAAATGCGTTTCATCTCTTAGTTTGTGTTCGAAACTGACGGAAAGGTGCGCGCCGTAGATGTCGGCGTGAAAATCGAGAAGATGCACTTCCAGCAGTGGCCGCGCGAGCCGCCGGGCGCTCGGGCGGACGCCGAGATTGGCGATGCCCCGGCGCGGCCCGTCTGCGAGGCCGCGCGCCTCGACCGCGAAAACGCCGGAAAGCGGCGGGTTGCCGTGCTTGATGTGGATATTGGCCGTGGCGAATCCCAGATCGCGGGCCAGCTTGTCGCCGTGCGCCACGCGACCGTCGATCGCGTACGGATGGCCGAGCAGCCGGGCGGCGCGGCGCATTTCCCCCGCCGCCAGCGCCGCGCGCGCCGCCGAACTGGAGACCCGCTCGCCGTCGACCGTCACGCTCCGTACGCGCTCGACACGAAATCCGTGACGCTCGCCCGCCGCGCGCAACAGGGCGAAGCCGCCCTCGCGTCCGGCGCCGAAGCGAAAATCATCGCCGACGACCAGATATCCGGCCTTCAGGCAGCCGGCGACGATCCCGGCGATGAAATCTTCCGCCGCGAGCGCCGCGAGCGCCGCGTCGAAACGAGCGACGCAGCAGAACGCGACGCCTTCCCCGGCGAACATCTCCAGCTTTTCCCGCAGAACCGACAGGCGGGCCGGCGCCGCCGACGGAGAGAAAAATTCGCGCGGATGCGGCTCGAAAGTCAGCACCGCCGGCAGCAGCCCCTCACTCTCGGCGGTGGCGCGCAAGCGTTCCAGCAGGGCGCGGTGACCGCGATGCACGCCATCGAAGTTACCGATGGCCAATGCCGTGGCCCTGGGAGCCGGACGGGAAAAACCGCGAAAAACGAGCATCGGAGCGAGGAATCGTCGGAAAACGGAAAAGGTTTGGATTATAGCGTCGTTTCAGGCGGGAAACCGCGTCCGGCAGCGCGTTTCGGGAGACGAGGACGATCGATGGCGCGGCTTCGGCGCGGCCAGTCTCCGGGTCGCCGGGCAAACGCGAAACGGCGGCCCGGAATTTCTGTCCGCGGCCATCGGCGACTCCGATCCGACGGGCTTGCATCGGAAGAAAAATATCTCCAGAATCCACGCTTGGAGAAATAGCGGGTTCATGGATTCACAAACCATGTGACGAGGGAAGGAGAGGCGGGAGTGCTGCGTTTGTTGCGCGGGTTGTTTGGCGGAACCGTGGGGGACACGCAAGATGACCCGGTGTCCAGTTCCTTGCTGCCGTCCATTTCCTCCATATCCGTCAATGAAGGCGTGAACGTGGCGCCCCGGTACAATGTCCGGGGCACGCATGATTCCGCCTTCTTCTGTCGTGAAGCGCTGGTGGGGCGCGACCAGAAGATCGTCGGTTATGAATTCGGCTATCCGCGGCACCTGCACCCCCGCATCGTGGAAAAGCGCGCGCGGCTGCGCCAGTATTATGACAATCTCCTGTTGCGGCATCTGGCCGGGCTGGAGCTGGATTCCTTTCTGGGCGACCGCCTGGCCCTGATCGAGATTTCTCCCCTTTCGCTGGAGCACCCGTCGCTGGCGGTGTTGCTGCGCCGGAAAATCGCCTTGCTCCTCAGCTTCCCGGAAGCCGAGATTCCCGACGCGCGGATGCTTACCCAAGTGATAGCGATCATCAGCCAGATGCGCGCCAACGAGGCGCGCATCGGCCTGAAATGGCAGATCGGCTGGAAGCAGAAGGTGATCGATTTTCCCTTGCTGCCCTATGTGGACTTCGTCCAGGTGGCGTGGCCGGACTGCGCGGGCGTGAAGGACATCCCCGCGTTCTTTTCCAGTTTCCGGCAGGCTCACGCGCGTTCCGTCGGATCGTCCCCCAACGCGCCGCGGGAGATGTTCCTGAGATTGATCGTCAGCGACCTGCAAACGCCGAACGATTTCAGGCAATGCTATCGTCTGGGCATCGATCTTTTCCGGGGCGAGTTCATCAACAGCCGCGATCAGGACCGGGTGCCGAGAAGCGCGGTCAACCGGCTGCTCGTTCTGCAGCTTCTGAACAAATTACGCCAGGACGAGGACACCTCGCATCTGGAAGAGGATCTGAAGCAGGACCCGGTGTTGTCCTACCGGCTGCTGACGTACGCCAACTCGCCCCTTCTGGGCGCGGCGAGCGGGGGCGCCCATCTGGAGCAGGGCATGATGATCACCCACTTGGGACATGCCATGATGATCATCGGGCGCAACAAGCTGCAACGCTGGCTGTCCTCGCTGTTGTTCAGCGTTTCCGACCCCAGCTATTACGAATGGGCGCTGACCGAGCAGGCGCTCGCGCGGGCGGCGCTGATGGATCGTCTGGGCAAGCGCGCGTCGGGCGTCAGGCCGGACGCGATGTTTCTCACCGGCCTGTTTTCCCTTCTCGATCAGATGACGGGAAAGCCGATGGAGGAGCTGGCAGCGCAGATGCAGCTTCCCGACGACATCCGAATCGCGCTGGTGCGCCGGGAGGGCGTCATGGCGCGTTTCCTTTCGCTCGTCGAAGCCTGCGAGCGCATGGAGCCGGAAATCATCGCGCAGAAGGCCGAAGCGCTGCAACTTTCTTCGCACACGGTCAGCCTTGCCGTTTTCGACGCGCTGTCCTGGGCACATTCGATGATTCAGTTGAATGAGGAGTAGTTGTTCAGAAGACAGAGGACAGAAGACAGAAGACAGATGAGCTTGCGGCGCTTCGCGCCGTGGGATGGACGAAAAACCGGGCGCTCGGGTTCAGAGGACAGAAGACAGAGGACAGAAGACAGATGAGCTTGCGGCGCTTCGCGCCGTGGAATGGACGAAAAACCGGGCGCTCGGGTTCAGAGGATAGATGACAGAGGACAGAAGACAGAGGATAGAGGACAGAAGACAGAAGACAGATGAGCTTGCGGCGCTTCGCGCCGTGGGATGGACGAAAAACCGAGCGCTCGGGTTCAGAGGATAGAAGACAGAGGACAGAAGACAGAAGACAGATGAGTTTGCGGCGTTTCGCGCCGGGTGATGGACGAAAAACCGGGCGCTCGGGTTCAGAGGATAGAAGATAGAAGATCGGAAGAGCA
>JAITAJ010000339.1 GCA_031284185.1 Accumulibacter sp.
TTACTCACCCGTTCGCCACTCGCCGGCAGGCCGAAGCCCCCGCTGCCGTCCGACTTGCATGTGTAAGGCATGCCGCCAGCGTTCAATCTGAGCCAGGATCAAACTCTTCAGTTCAATCCAAAACCCACTCTCACTGACAGTTAAACCATTTGCTTAACTTCAATATGAGCGTCTTCCCGGCATCCCCATGCCGCACGCAAAACGCGCGCCACAAAAACGCCGCCAGACCGCTTTCAACGCTTCCGCGCCAAAAACCGCCTGACCCAAAACACCCACATCTATCGGTCGTCTATTTGTTAAAGAACTCTCTTCGACAACGCAAGCGCAGCGAAGAGGCGGGATTATGGCGAAGCCGCCCAGCCTTGTCAACAATTTTTCGAGATAAATTTTCGCTTCATGCGCATATCATCCAATGGCCGCTGGCGCGCCACGATCCGCCATCATCGTTCCGCTTGCCCGGCGCGCTCCGGCAGGAATCCCGTTTTCGCAAGCGCGGTCTGGATGGCTTCGAGCGTGGCGAGCGCGCCGGCCTTGATGCCGATCTGGCCGGCGGGGACTTCCGGGTCGCGCGGGTTTATGCGGATGAGCGGCAGCTTCATGCGTTCGCTCATGCGGCGGATGGTGGCGACTGCCTTGCCCGCGCCCAGTTCGATGATGACGGGTCGCGCCGCGCGTTCGCGCCAGGCCATGAAGCGTTTTTCCTGTTCCTCGGCGCGCTGGGCAAGCCAGCCTCCGTCGCCGAACATCAGGATGTTGGGGCGGGCGATCTCGCCGCAATGGGGGCAGCTCGGCGGCGGCGAGACAAGGGAGACGAGGCGGCAGTTCGCGGCATCGACTTCCGGCGCGAAGGCGTCCGCCGTCCAGATGCGCGGCGAGCACGGCTCAAGGCATTGCAGATGGTGGATCGAGCCGTGGACTTCGCATAGCGCGTCCGGCGCGAATCCCGCTTTCTGGAAATGGCCGTCCACGTTGCTGGTGACGACGAACGCGCCATCCGCCAACCGTCCGGCGAGTGCGCGCAGGATGGCAAAGCCGCGATGCGGGCGCGTCTCCCGGTAGGTTCGCAGGCGGTGTCCGTAGAAGCCCCAGGCCAGTCCGGGGTCGTCATCGAATGTGCGCGGGTTGGCGATTTCCTCGAAACGCAGCCCCGCCTGCCGCAGAGGCGGATAGGCGCGCCAAAAACCTTCTGTCCCGCGAAAATCCGCCAGCCCCGAATCGACGCCCATGCCCGCTCCGGCGGCGATGAGGAGACCGGAGGATTGCGCGATCCATTCGGCAGAGCGGGCGATGAGGGCGACATCAAAAGGCGCGGGCGTTTCGGTGCCGCTCATTCCCACGCGAGACTTCCCCCCGTCTGGTATTCCGTGACCCTCGTCTCGAAGAAATTCTTTTCCTTGCGCAAATTGGCCTGTTCGTCGAGCCAGGGGAGCGTCGCCTTCGCGCCGGGGAAGGGTTCGTCAAGCCCCATCTGGCGGGCGCGGCGGTTGGCGACGAAGCGGAACTGTCCCAGGTGCAGGTCGGCGGAATAGCCGAGGATGGCTTCCCGCAGGATGTAATGGGCGTAGGCTTCTTCCGCCGCGTCGGCTTCCGCCCAGAGTTCGGCGACGGCCTTCGGGTCGAGCGTCAGGTTTTCCTCGTGCATGAGTTCGCGGATCACGCGCAGACCGAAGGCGCAGTGCAGCACCTCGTCGCGCATGATGTACTGGAACTGTTCCGCCGTCCCCTTCATCAGCCCGCGCCGTTGCAGGGCGAAGATGGGGGAAAAGCCGTTGTAGAACCAGCAGCCCTCGAAAATGCCGGCGAAGAAAAGGTAGGAGAGGGCGAATTCGTGCAGCGTCTCCCGGTCGGAAAGATCGAGGTCGGAGCGCAGGATTTTTTCCAGTCTCCGGTTGGCGAGCACGATCTTGCCGTGGATGGCGGGCACCACCCGGTAGCGGTTGTAGATTTCCTCCTGCTCCAGATTCAGGGTTTCGATGCAGTGCTGGTAGGTCCAGGTGTGCAGGGCTTCCTCGTAGACCTGGCGCGCCTGATAAATCTGGAGTTCCGGCGCGGTCATCTTTTCCATGACGGCAAGGCCGATGTTGCGCATGGCGAGAATGTCGGAAGTGGTGAGATAGGCGAGCACGTTCTCGAACATGTGCCGCTCCGCCGGGGTGAGCTTGTGGTGGTAATCCTGCACATCCTGCGCCATGTTGATTTCCGTGGGCGCCCAGTGGTTGCGGTTGGCCTTGAGGAAGAATTCCCATGCCCAGCCATATTTGAAGGGCGCGAGCTGGTTGATGTCGCCATGCCCATTGACCACGCGCTTGTCGGCGGCTTTTATGGGGGCGAGCGCGGCGGCGGCGGTTGTTTCAGGCGCGGGCGCGGTCTGGGTGGCGGCGGCGGGTTGGGGAACAGTCCGGGCGGGCGCTTCGGGCGCGGCAAGCGTGGGGGCGGACGTATCGTCCCAGTCATCGAAAAAGGCGTTCATCGGGTTCTCCTGTAACAATTACGATTGCATGGATCAAGGTTGCGCGTCATGTGTGCTGTTCGATGCTCCTGGTCTGCCGCGGATGATCCGGGCAGCCGAACAGGTAACTTCGTTCCAGAGGACAGAGGGCGGAAGACGGAAGACGGAAAAGTTTGCGGCTTCGCCGGTGGGAACCTCTCTGGATTGCCGCGCCGCCATGCGCCTCG
>JAITAJ010000353.1 GCA_031284185.1 Accumulibacter sp.
TCGGCACCGGCATCTGGTAGAGAATGCTTTTTTGCATTTGAAACGCTGGCGAGGCATGGCCACCCGCTACGCCAAGAACGTGGCTTCTTTTGTGGCTGCCGTGCAGATTCGGTGCATTGTCCTATGGGCTAAAATCTCGTGACGATACAATCTAGAGACTGAACCACTTGCTTGCTTGCAGCATTATGTTGGCATAATCCATGATGTCAAGTGTTTTTACATTTTTTTTCTGTCTCGTCGGCGATTATTTTTTCGTCGTTATCCCGAATCAGCGCGTGACACTATCACGCTTCACCGGGCAGCACTATCCAGAGGATAGAAGGCAGAGGACAGAAGGGCTTGCGGCGCTTCGCGCCGAATGGGGTGAAACCGAGTGCTCGGTTTTTCGTTCCTCACCCGGCGCGAAGCGCCACAAGCCCCTCTGTCTTCTGTCTTCTCAAACCTCTGTCCTCTGAACCCCGAGTGCTCGGTTTTCGTTCCTCACCCGCACGAAGCGCCACAAACTCACCTGTCTTCTGTCCTTGAATCAGAACGAGCCTTCGAACAGCGGGCCGAGCCGCTCCAGGTCATCTTCGCCAAGCGTGCCGACCGCCGCTTTCAGATCCAGTTGCGCGAGCAGCGTATCGAAACGCGCTCTGGCCAGGTCGCGCCGGGTGATGTAAACCTGCTGCTCGGCGTTGAGCACGTCGATATTGATGCGCACCCCGACGTCGTAGCCCAGCCGGTTGGCTTCCAGCGCGCTGATGCTCGATACCAGCGCCGCCTTGAGCGCCTGGATCTGCGCCAGACCATTGACCACGCCGAGGAAGGATTGCCGCGCGCCGAGCACCGCCACGCGGCGGGCATTTTCCAGCAGCGATTGGGCCGCGCCGCGGTTCGAGATCGCCTCGCGGGTTCTCGAACGGGTCGCGCCGCCCTCATAAATCGGGATCGAGAGTTGCAGACCGATGTTACGCGCGTCGGTCCGCAAGCCGGGACTGTTGGAAGCCGATGGCACCGAATCACTCTTGCCATAATTGGCAACGATGTCGAGCGTCGGGTAATGGCCGGCGCGCGCGCGTTCGATTTCCCGTTGCGCCACTTCGAGCGCGGCCTGCCGCGCCTGAACCAGAAAGTTGTCGTTCTCGGCGGCCTGTACCCATTGTTCCATGCCCGCCGGTTGCGGCGGCCGCAATTCCACGTCGGCGCGCAGACGGGCCAGTTCGCCAAGCTCCCCGCCGACGATCACGCGCAACGCATAGCGCTTCACTTCGAGATCACCGTCGCCCGCCAGTTCCTGAGCGACGGCCAGATCGAATCTCGACTGCGCTTCATGGGCATCGGTGATGGTGGTCGTTCCGACCTCGAAATTCTTCTTTGCCTGCGCCAGTTGCAGGGCGATGGCTTCCTTGTTGGCGCGTACCGCCGCCAGATTTTCCTGCGCGTACAACACGTCGAAATACGCCCGCGCCACACGCAGGATCATCTCTTGCGAAGCCTGCGCGAAGACTGCCTCGGCTTGCGCCACCTGCCACTTGGCCTGTCCGTACCGGACGACGTTCTGCCAGCGGAACAGCGGCTGGGTCAGGCTGACGCCGTAGGCATGCGTGTTATAGTCCTTCTTCCACGAGGGTTGGCCGTCGCCGTCGTTGCGGTAGCGATTGTCATTCCATACCGACCCCGCCGTCGCGCCGATCGTCGGCAGCAGACCGGCCAGACTCTGGGGCAGTTTTTCCCGTTCCGCCTCAAGTGTCGCGCGCGCGGCGGCATATTGCGCGTCGTTGGCCAGCGCCTTGCGATACACCTGCGTCAGATCGGAAGAAAACGCTTGCGCCGAAAGACAGGCCAGCCCCAACAGGATTGACGATCGCATGAGGAGAAGCGCTTTCAAGCCATCCGCTCCGGTCAGAAGACGAATTTTTCACGCCGCGGCGCATTGTCCAGGGGAGCCAGCATGGTCTCGAACAGAATCTCGTCGCCAAAACCGCTCTCGTCGAAACGCCTGATCAGCCGCGCCTCCATCGAGGGCGCCTCACCGACGACGGCCAGGAGCCGGCCGCCGATCCTGATCTGGCGCCGCAGCGTTTCCGGCAGCGCCGGCATCGACCCGGAAACGACGATCGCGTCATACGGCGCGTAAAGGTCCCATCCCAGGGAAGCATCGCCGAGATCGACGCTGACGTTGGCGACGTCGGCCTTCTGTAGATTGCGGCGCGCCTGATCGACCAGTTCGGGATCGATCTCGACGGAATACACGAATTCGGCCTTTGCCGCGAGCAGCGCGGCCATGTGACCGCTGCCCGTGCCGATTTCGAGCACCTTGTCGGTGTTCCTGATCGCCAGCGCCTGCATCAGGCGCGCTTCGACACACGGCGCAAGCATCCGCTGCCCAGGCCCGGCGCCGGCCTTCAGCGGAATCTCGATGTCGGCAAAGGCCAGCTCCCGATACGCCGCGGGAACGAAATCCTCGCGTCTCACCACGCTCAGCAGCGCCAGGATGCCCGGATCGAACACGTTCCACGGCCGGACCTGTCGCTGGATCATGTTGAAACGCGCTGTCTCGATGTTCATCGCCACGACCGCCCCTCTATTCGTCGTCGAAGACCAAGGGGGCATTATACCTTCCGCCAG
>JAITAJ010000028.1 GCA_031284185.1 Accumulibacter sp.
CTGGGCGGCCCCGACCTCTTCGTGGAAAGATATGGCCATCCCCGCCTGCGGGACCGGCACCTGGCATTTCCCATCGGCAAGGACGCGCGCGATCAATGGCTGGCCTGCATGGTGCTCGCCATGGAAGAAGTCGGTATCGAACCGGAATTGCGCAATACGCTATTCCTCCGCTTTTTCCGTCTTGCCGATTTCATGCGCAATCTTCCCGAATAGATTCCACCGCTCTTGCGCATTCAAAATTTTTTGAATTCCTGTTCGCCGTATGTGTAGAATCCCTGATTTGCGCTGATGGCATCCGCCAAGCGGAAAGACGTGTCCAGGCGCACCATCGTTCCATGCGTCCATAGGGGAGAACCATTCATGTCCGAGCAATTCAAGAATTCCAATGATCTCGCCGACTGGGAAGCCGCCGCGGTAAAGCAGGTGAAGAGCGGCGGCGGGCTGGGGGCGCTCGACTGGAATACGCCCGACGGCGTCACGGTGAAGCCGCTCTATACGAAAAAGGACGTGGAAAGCCTGCGCCACGCCGACACCCTGCCGGGCTTCGCGCCCTTCCTGCGCGGGCCGCAGCCGACCATGTACGCGGTGAAGCCCTGGACCATCCGCCAGTACGCCGGGTTTTCCACCGCCGAGGAATCGAACGCCTTCTACAGAAAGGCGCTCGCGGCGGGCGGACAGGGGGTTTCGGTGGCCTTCGACTTGGCCACGCACCGCGGCTACGATTCGGATAATCCGCGCGTCCTGGGCGACGTGGGCAAGGCCGGGGTGGCCATCGACTCGGTGGAGGACATGAAGATCCTCTTCGACGGCATCCCGCTCGACAAAATCTCCGTCTCCATGACCATGAACGGCGCGGTGCTCCCCATCCTGGCGGGTTACATCGTCGCCGCCGAGGAACAAGGCGTATCCCAGGCGCAGCTTTCCGGCACCATTCAGAACGACATTCTGAAAGAGTTCATGGTTCGCAACACCTATATTTATCCGCCGAAGCCCTCGATGCGGATCATCGCGGATATTTTCCAGTACACCTCGGCGCACATGCCGAAGTTCAATTCCATTTCGATTTCCGGCTACCACATCCAGGAGGCGGGGGCGAACCAGGCGATCGAGCTGGCGTTTACGCTCGCCGACGGCATGGAATATGTGCGCACCGGCATCGCTTCCGGCATGGATGTCGATACTTTCGCCGGGCGGCTGTCGTTCTTCTGGGCGATCGGGATGAATTTCTATCTGGAAATCGCCAAGATGCGCGCCGCGCGCCTCCTGTGGTGGCGGATCATGAAGCAGTTCAACCCCAGGAACCAGAAGTCGATGATGCTGCGCACCCACTGCCAGACTTCCGGCTGGTCCTTGACCGAGCAGGACCCGTACAACAACGTCGTGCGCACCGCCATCGAGGCGCTGGCGGCGGTCTTTGGCGGCACGCAGTCGCTGCACACCAACGCGCTCGATGAAGCCATCGCGCTGCCCACGGAATTTTCCGCCCGCATCGCCCGCAACACGCAGCTCATCATCCAGGAGGAAACGCACATCTGCAACGTGGTCGACCCCTGGGCCGGTTCCTACATGATGGAAAAACTGACGCAGGACATGGCCGATCGCGCCTGGGGCATCATCGAGGAAATCGAGGCGATGGGCGGCATGACGAAGGCGGTGGAATCCGGCTGGGCGAAGATGCAGGTGGAAACCTGTTCCGCCGACAAGCAGGCGCGCATCGATTCCGGCAAGGACGTGATCGTGGGCGTGAACAAATACAAACTGGCGAAAGAAGACGCCATCGAGATTCTCGACATCGACAACCACGCCGTGCGCGAGGCGCAGATCGCGCGCCTGAAACAGATCCGCGCCAGCCGCGACACGGCGGCGGTGGAAGCGGCGCTCGCGGCGCTCACGAAGTGCGCCGGGACGGGCGAGGGGAATCTTCTCGATCTCGCGGTGAAGGCGGTGCGGCTGCGCGCCACGGTGGGCGAGGTGTCGGACGCGCTGGAAAAGGTCTTCACCCGTTTTCGCGCCACCAACCAGACCATTTCCGGCGTCTATGGCGGCGTCGTGGCCGGGGAGAACGACTGGGAACGGCTGAAGGCGGAAGTGGAAAAGTTCGCCGGGGAAGAAGGCCGCCGTCCGCGCGTCATGATCGCCAAGCTGGGACAGGACGGCCACGACCGCGGCGCGAAGGTGGTGGCGACCGCCTACGCCGACCTGGGCTTCGACATCGACATGGGGCCGCTCTTCCAGACGCCGGAGGAAGCGGCGCGGCAGGCGGTGGAAAACGACGTGCACGCGGTGGGCGTCTCCTCGCTGGCGGCAGGCCACAAGACGCTCCTGCCCGCGCTGGTGGAAGCCCTGAAAAAGGAAGGCGCCGACGACATCATCGTCTTCGCGGGCGGCGTAATCCCGGCGCAGGACTACGATTTTCTCTACGAAGCGGGCGCCAAGGCCATCTTCGGCCCCGGCTCGCGCATCGAGGATTCCGCCTGGCGCGTGCTGGAAGAAATCCGGAAGGCGCTCGGAAGACAAAAGACGGAGGACGGAGGACAGAAAGCCGGCGGCGGCTGAAACGCCGCCGGAAATGGGAAGCTCGCCCCGGAAAGCGAAGAAGATGCGGGAATAATACAATGGCACAAAACGACAACAACGGCGGCAACCTCGGTTTTGAAGCGGAACTGTTCAAGACCGCCGATAAGCTGCGCGGCAACATGGAGCCGAGCGACTACAAGCATGTCGCGCTGGGCCTCATCTTCCTGAAATACATTTCTGATGCCTTCGAGGCGCGCCATGCGCAACTGCTGGCCGAGGATGCCGCTGCCGCCGAGGACAAGGACGAATACCTCGCCGACAACATCTTCTGGGTGCCAAAGGAAGCGCGCTGGTCGCACCTGCAAGCCAACGCCAGGCAAAGCAGCATCGGCGCCCTGATTGATGACGCCATGCGCGCCATCGAACAAGACAACCCGTCGCTGAAAGGCGTGCTGCCCAAGGATTACGCCCGTCCCGCGCTCAACAAGGTGATGCTGGGTGAATTGATCGACCTGATTTCCGGCATTGCCCTGAACGAAGGCAACGACAAGTCGAAAGACGTGCTGGGTCGGGTGTACGAATACTTCCTCGGCCAGTTCGCGGGCGCGGAAGGCAAGCGCGGCGGCGAGTTTTATACCCCGCGCAGCGTCGTGCGAACGCTGGTCGAGATGCTGGAGCCGTACAACGGTCGCGTTTATGACCCCTGCTGCGGCAGCGGCGGCATGTTCGTGCAGAGCGAGAAGTTTGTCGCCGAGCATGGCGGGCGTATCGGCGACATCGCCATCTACGGGCAGGAAAGCAACTACACCACCTGGCGACTGGCGCAGATGAACCTCGCCGTGCGCGGCATCGACAGCGACATCCGTTGGAACAACGAAGGCAGCTTCCACAAGGACGAACTGCGCGACCTCAAGGCCGACTTCATCCTTGCCAACCCGCCCTTCAACATCAGTGACTGGGGCGGCGAGCGCCTGCGCGACGACGTGCGCTGGCAATTCGGCGCGCCGCCGGTGGGCAACGCCAACTATGCGTGGTTGCAGCACATCTTCCACCACCTCGCGCCGCATGGCTTCGCGGGCGTGGTGCTGGCGAACGGTTCGATGAGTAGTCAGCAAAGCGGCGAAGGCGATATCCGCAAGGCGATGGTCGAAGCGAACGCGGTGGACTGCATGGTCGCGCTGCCCGGCCAGTTGTTCTACTCCACGCAGATTCCCGCCTGCCTGTGGATTCTGGCGAAAGACCGCAGCAATGGCCTGGTGAGGAAGACCCGGCTGCGCGACCGTCGCGGCGAAGTGCTGTTCATCGACGCGCGCAAGCTGGGTGTGCTCGTTGACCGCACGCGACGCGAATTGACCGACGACGAAATCGGCAGAATCGCCGCCGCCTATCACGCCTGGCGTGGCGAGAAAGAGGCGGGCGGCTACGCGGATAAGCCCGGCTTCTGCAAATCCGCCACGCTCGAAGAAATCCGCAAACATGGCCATGTGCTCACACCGGGGCGCTATGTTGGCGCGGAGGCGCAGGAAGACGACGGCGAGCCGTTCGATGAAAAGATGCAGCGCCTCGCCGCGCAGTGGCGCGAACAACAGGCGGAAGCCTTGAGGCTGGATGCGGTCATCGCAGCCAACCTGAAAAGTTTGGGCTACGGTGGATGAAACCATGAGCGACAAGATAATCCGCAAACAGCATCAGGCCACCTTCGACGGCATCCGCCATCTGGATGAAGCGGCCAATGAATACTGGCGCGCGCGGCAACTGGCGAAGGTGCTGGAATACTCCGAATACCGGCACTTCCTGCCCGTTGTCGAGCGTGCCAAAACCGCCTGCCAGACCAGCGGTCAGCGTGTCGCCGACCATTTCGAGGGCATCCTCGAAATGGTCGAAATCGGCTCCGGTGCGCAGCGCGAAGTGGACGATGTGCGCCTGTCGCGCTACGCCTGCTACCTGATCGTGCAGAATGGCGACTCGGCCAAGCCCGTCATCGCTAACGGCCAAACCTACTTCGCCCTGCAAACCCGCAGGCAGGAACTGGCCGACGATGCCAAATTCGCGCAGTTGTCCGAGGATGAAAAGCGTCTCGCCATCCGCAACGAACTTGCAACGCACAACAAACAGCTTGCCGCCGCCGCGAAGGATGCAGGCGTGGAAACCTCGCTGGACTTGGCCATCATCACCGACAAACCCTTGCCGCTGTCCGTCAGCGCAGCACTGGCCGATGACTTCTCGGAATCAAATTTGCCGTGGAAGGTGGGTATAGTGGATTGGGCAGCTACCAGCGAATCGTTCCGTAAGGTCATTGAACAGAATAAGGTGATAGTACAAAAACCAATGCCTCCCACGAATACGGCG
>JAITAJ010000079.1 GCA_031284185.1 Accumulibacter sp.
GGACATTCCATTGACCAAAGGGAAAATGACTGCCTGAAGAATACGTATTTCATTAGCATCACAGCTTTTTTTTAGTTGTTACTGCGCATTGGAAAGTACCTCTTTCCCTCGTGGAAGCCGTGCCATAATCACTCTCCTAGTTGAGAAACAATTATAGCTAATTCTATTTGGAAATGGAATAAGATCGCGGCGCTGGCGGGCGTGGCACCCCTGGCCAACGACAGAGCGGCCAGCATCGCGGGAAACGCTTCGTCTGGGGTGGTCGCGTCGAGCGTCGAGCGGCTCTGTACATGGCGGCCCTCTCGGCCCGGCGTTGTAATCCAGTCATCCAGGCTTTTGCTGATCGCCTCAAGCAGGCCGGCAAACCGCCCAAAGTCATTCTCGTCGCCTGCATGGGAAAACTCTTGACCCTCATGAATACCATGCTGAAAAACAATTCCCATTGGTTCGCAGAAAACGCTTGACGGCTGACACGATTGCTCTCAAACCGCTGCCCTCTGAAACGTGCTCGGTTTTCTGTCCTCTGAACGGCGCGAAGCGCCGCAAATTCATCTGTCTTCTGTCCTCTCAAACCTCTGTCCCCTGACATCCTGCTCATGGCGGCAGCGGAGCGAACAGCGCGGCGATGTCGTCTTCGCCGAACTTGAGCGCGGCCTTGCTGTCCGCCGATAGTATGCCATTGGCGAGATCCGCCTTGCGCTCCTGCAAGGCGAGAATCTTTTCCTCGATGCTGCCGGCGACGATCAGCTTGTACACGAACACGGGTTTGTCCTGGCCGATGCGGTGCGCGCGATCGGTGGCCTGATTCTCCGCCGCCGGATTCCACCACGGATCGTAATGGATGACCGTATCGGCGGAAGTCAGGTTGAGTCCGACGCCACCCGCCTTCAGGCTGACCAGGAACACCGGAATCTCGCCGGACTGGAAACGGCGAACCGGCCCCTCCCGGTCGACCGTATCCCCGGTCAGCACGGCATAACCGATCCCGGCGCGTTTCATCTCCTGCTCGATCAGCGCCAACATGCGCGTAAACTGGGAAAAGACCAATATCCTCCGCCCTTCGTCGACGAGTTCCGGCAGCATCGTCATCAATAGTTCGAGCTTGGCGCGTTCCTCGGCCTTTTGCGCGAGCGGCGCCTTGACCAGCCGGGGATCGCAGCAGACCTGGCGCAGCTTGAGCAGCGCGTCGAGGATGACGATCTGGCTGCGCCCGAAACCCTTGCGAGTGATCTCTTCGCGCACCACCACGTCCATCGAGGCGCGTACCGCTTCGTACAAATCGCGCTGACCGCCGCTCAACGCGACCCGGCGCAGGATGATCGTCTTGGGCGGCAGTTCCGGCGCCACCTCCTCCTTGCGCCGCCGCAGGATGAATGGGCGGATGCGTTGCGCCAGCAGATCACGCCGCGCGGTATCACCCAGTTTCTCGATCGGCGCGCGCCAGTATCTGGCGAAAGTATTGGCGTCGCCGAGAAAACCCGGCAACAGAAAATCGAACTGGCTCCACAGCTCGCCCAGATGATTCTCCAGCGGCGTTCCGGTCAGGCACAGGCGATGCCGCGCGTCGATCCGGCGCACCACTTCGGCGCCCTGGCTGCGCGAATTCTTGACCGTCTGCGCCTCATCGAGAATGAGCATGTGATACTTGAAACGGGTCAGTTCGGCGGCGTCGCGCCAGAGCAGCGGATACGTCGTGAGCACCGCGTCGTGGCGCGGAATCTCGTCGAAACGAAGTTTCCTGTCCCCTCCTTGCAGCGCGAGCAGCGACAAGGACGGGGCAAAACGCGCCGCCTCGTTCATCCAGTTGAAGACCAGTGAGGTGGGCAGCACGATGAGCGCCGGTCGTTCGAGCCGCCCCGCTTCCTTTTCCAGCAAGAGATGCGCCAGCGCCTGCGCGGTCTTGCCAAGCCCCATGTCGTCGGCCAGGATGCCGGAAAGCCCATGTTCGCGCAGGAACTGCAACCACGCCACGCCCTCCCTCTGATATTCGCGCAACTCCAGTCCGAGACCCGCCGGCGGCGCGACCAGGCGCACGCCCTGCGCGGCCAGCAGACGCCCCGCCAGGGCCGTGATCTCGTCCGGCCCGCGGAACTGCCAGCGGCGGGTGTCGCGCAGGACGCGCAGCCGCTGCGCGTCGAAGCGCGAAATGCGCAGCCGGCGCCCGCCGTCGAAGCCGTCGAACAGGTCGATGAGCGTGGCGGCGAGCGGCTTGAGCCGTTCCGCCGGCACGCGCAGCCGCTTGTTGGCCGGCGTCCGCAGCTCGACCAGCTCATCGTCGGGAATTTTCGACAGCCCGGACGTTTCCAGCCAACGCGCGTCGCGCTGGAAGAGGGACGCCAGAAGCGGCGCCAGCGGCAGCCGCTCTCCCTCCACCACCACGCCCATGTCGAGATCGAACCAGCCGTTTTCGGAAGCCGCCAGTTCCGCTTCCCAGGCGTCGACCGGCAGGGCGTTGTGCCGGAATTCCTCGTCGAATCCGATTTCCCACCCCGCCGCGCGCAGCGCCTGACGCTCGCGCCGCATGAAATCCGGCCAGCGCGCCTCGGCGGCCAGCGCGTACATCGCGTCCGGCGCGCGTCCGACCGTGCGCAGCACGGAAGCCGGAACGCGCCGCAGACCGGCGTCGGCCAGCGCCTTGGCGAATGCGTTTTCCAGGTCGGGCCGCCGCTCCACGCGCACCGTTTCGCCGCTTTCGAGCGCGACGAAGCCCTGCTCGTCCCCGATCCCGACTTCGGCCTCGCCGTAATGGAAGCTCGGCAGGACCACGTCGAAGCCGACGGCCTTCCGCGTTTCCGGGTAATCGCGCCAGGCCGCGTGGCCGTTCGTCTCCAGCGTGTCGAGACGGAGCACCGGGCGCGGATCGGCGACGATGCGGCGCAGCGAAGCCTGGGCATCGGCATCCGGCGGCGGCAATTCCGGCGCCAGCTCGGCCAGCCTTCCGGCCACCAGCGCGGCCCGCGCGTCCGGCAGGGGCGGCAGGGAAAACAAATGGGCGATGATTTCGGGGTCGCCCGGAACGTCGAGCGAACCGATCAGGGCACGATCGAGATCGACATACCACGGTGGCCGCAAGGGCAGCGCCAGGCAAGATTCCGCAAGCACCCTGAAGCAAGGGCGCTGATACCCTTGCGCATCGATTCTCCAGGCCAGAGTCCCCCGTCTCGGCTCGCCGTAGAGCAAGGGGGAGAGATCGCCGGACAGAGCCAGGCGCCTGGTCCGCAGCAAGCGCCGCAGGATTTCATCCGCCGGCGCGCCGCTCAACGTGAAAGCCTGCAAACCGCCGTCATCCATGCCCGCGTCCAGGAGCAGGCGCAGGATGTCGGCGTCCTGTTCGGTCACGAGAGGCGGCGGTTTGAGCAGGGCGGGTTCGATATCCCACCATACTTCGGCGTCTTCCAGATCGTGCCCGCGATGTACCGTGATGCCGAAACGGCTGGCATCGGACGTCCAGTGCAGAAGGTAAAAAATCTGGCTGCGGCTGGTCGCGGGCCGGCTGTTGCTCTGGCTCACCGCCAGCGATACGCGCCGCAATTCATCCGCCCACGAATGCGCGGGCGGAGCATGGCTTTTTTCCATCGGATATTCAACAACTTTCGTCGACATCGAGACAATCCGGCGATTCAGGGACAAGGGGCAGAGTCCAGAAGACAGAGTCCAGAAGACAGAGATTTGAGAAGACAGAAGACAGAGAAACCGAGCGCTCGGTTTTTCGTTCCTCACCCGACGCGAAGCGTCCAAACCGATCTGTCTTCTGTCTTCTCAAACCTCTGTCCTCTGTCCTCAGTACCCCCATACCTGGGTGGCGCGGGCGAAACCTTCCTGTCCGTCGCGGTGACGTACCTTGATCCAGCCGCCGGGCAGGGTTTCGAGGTAATCCAGCGAGACGTTTCGTTCGGCTTCAAAAACCACGGGCGCGTTTTCCTCGGGTTTTTGCAGGAGACTGGCCCTGTCGGCCTTGACGATCAGCGTTCGGCGCGCGCCGAGTTCTTTTTTCTCGATCCAGGCCAAGCTGCCTTCGGCATCACGCACCTTGACCCAGCCATCCAGACTGACCACCACTTCCACGGGCGTGTCGCGCCGGATGACGAAGAGTTTGGAGCCTTTCGTATTCGGCGTGTCGTAAAGCACCGCCGCCGATTCCACCGTCTGGTAATTGATGGCCGCCGCCAGCGAAGGGCTGGCGAGAGACGCGAACAACACAAGAATCGACAGTCTTCGCATGGCCCGACTCCTTTTCAGCGATCGTTCGTTGACAAGCCGCCGAATACGCGCCGCAAATGATCCCGATAACGCGCGACGAATTCTTCCACGCGGGGCGCTTTTACGACGTCATTGCAAATGAAGGTCTCCAGCGGCCGCATGCCGAGAAACTGATGGGCCTTGTGCACGGGCAGATAGACACCATCGACGCCGGCCCCGCCGAAAAACTGCTCAGGATCGGTAAAGGCTTCCAGCGGGGCATTCCAGGTCAGCGACAGCATGTAGCGCTTGCCTTGCGCCAATCCGCCCGTGCCGTATTTCCTCGACGGGTCGGACCGCGTTCTGCCGTCGCTTTCATAGAGCTTCCCCTGCCCGGCGGTAAACACGGTGTCGAAATATTGCTTCAGTATCCAGGGCGGCCCCATCCACCAGCCGGGCATCTGGTAGATCACGGCATCGGCCAGGCAGAGCTTGTCCACTTCCCGCTCGACGTCATAGCCCTCGTCAACCACCGTTTGCTCGACCTTCCACCCCGATTCGCTCAGAGTCGCCGCCGCGGTTTCATGCAAGGTCGCATTGAGCCGCCCCTGCGAGTGGGCAAAATTCTTTCCCGCGTTGATCAATAAGATATTTTTCAAACCGGCTCCTTTCAGGATAACTGAGCGCTTCTACCTTGCCTCGCCGCCGGAACGGCGCGGCATCCAAAATCATGCCTTGGCCGCCGAGTCCTTCTGTTCCTGTTCCTGCTGGACGCGCGCCGCGTACAAGGCTTCAAAGTTGACCGGTTGCAGGATGACCGGGGCGAATCCGGCACGGATGACCAGCTCGGAAATGGCTTCGCGAGCATAGGGGAACAGAATGTTCGGACAGGCGATCGCCAACAGGGGGGAGAGGTTTTCTTCGGGAATGTTGCGAGCGCGGAAAAGCCCCGCTTGTCCGGTTTCCACCAGGAAAACATTTTTCTCGCCGATCTTGGCGGTCACCGTGACCGTCAGCTGGACTTCAAAAACGTCATCACCTACTTTTTTTGCGCTGGTCTGCAACTGGAGATTGATCTCCGGCGCCCCACGCTCCAGATAAATAGCCGGCGCGTTGGGCACTTCCAACGAAAGATCCTTGACGTAGAGCTTTTCGATGGCAAAAACGGGAGTTTCTTGTTCCGACATGATGATTGCCTTTCTCTGATGTGTCGCGGGTAAAGGAATGATGGGTGCGTTCTTGGAACGATGGTGCAACCTCCGGGGAGCTTTCCGTCTGCTCCACCAGAGTGATGATGGCCTTTCTTTGACAGGGGTCACGAGGGATGCGTCGATCGATTGTTACGATTGTGAAGCGATTGAATGCCGCTGGTTTCTTCCGGATTCCGGAAGACTCTCAGCCCGTTCCGCCGGAGAGCAGCGGCAACAGCCCGCCCGCCCGGTCAAGGGCGACCAGTTCGTCACATCCGCCAACGTAGCGGTCTCCGATGAAGATCTGCGGAACCGTCCGGCGCGAGGTTTTTTCCATCATTTCGACGCGCCGCTCCGGGTCGAGGTCGACCCGTATCTTTTCGATCTCGACGACGCCCCGGCCCTGCAACAGGCGCTCGGCGCGCCGACAGTAGGGGCAGACCGCCGAGGTGTACATGAGGACGCGCGGCACGACACTCACTTTTTCGCGCCCTTGCGCAGGGGCAAACCCGCCGCGCGCCATCCCGAGATGCCGCCCGCGAGATTGTGGAGCCGGACGAACCCCCGCGCCGCGAGTTGCTTGCAGACGCCCGACGAACGCGCGCCGTTTTGGCAGACGAGGATCAGTGGCGCGTTCTTCAACTTCTCCAGCTCGCCGGCGCGCGCTTCGAATTGCTCCGCGGGGATGTTGCGCGATTCGGGAAGGTGGCCGCCGACATATTCGTCGGACCCGCGAATGTCGATGATCTGCGCGTTTTCCCGATTGATCAGCAGCGTGGCTTGCGTCGGCGTCAGGCCGGCATTCGCGCCGGACGCGCGAAAGGTGAGCGCGAGCAGGGCGCCGCCGCTGCCCAGCGCGAGAAGGACAAACACGATGTTTTGCAGAATGAATTCCAAACCACACTCCAGAAACGTCCGCTTCGGCAAGCGCCGGCGATCATCCCCCCGTTCGACGAAATGCCCCGTGAAGCGGACTTCCCCGTCGAATTCGTCGGGCGAAAGGCGGTATTATAGGATAATTCACGATCCTGGGGAGCTTTCCCGGAGTTTGCCCGCTTCGCCGCCTTGCGCATGAATCTTTCCGCCACCGCCAGAACGTCCGCGCGCGCCGCGCCGCGCCGGATCGTCGCGGCTTTCGCTTTGTCGTGCGCCGCGCTGGCCGCGGCTCCCCCCGCCTTTTCCGGGCAGGAGGAGACCGCGACGCCGACCCGCGCGGAAGTCTCGGAGAAGAGGAACGATCTCATCGAGCTGCGCGGCCAGATCGAATCCTTGCGCCGGGAAATGTCCGCCGCCAAGGATCAGCGCGTGACCGCGGTCGATCGGCTGAGGGACGCCGAGCGCGGGATTTCCACGACGCAGCGGGAAATGCGCGCGCTCGGCGAACAGCGGGAGAGGACGCGGACGGCGTTGAAGGAACTCGACAGGCAGACGCGGACGCTGACCGGACGCCTGGACACGTTGCACGCGCAGATGAGCCGCCTGATCCTTCACCGATATCTGCGGGGCCAGCCCGATGCCTTGCGTTTGCTGCTCAACGACAAGGATCCGAATCAGGTGACGCGCGATCTTTATTATCTCGGCATCATCGGGCAGGCGCGCCGGCAGCTTCAGGAGGAGACGGAAACGCTGCGCAACGAGAAGTGGGTGCTGTCCGGGAAGGCGCGCGAACGCGCCGCGGAACTGGCGTCGATCGAGGCCCGGCAAAAGGAACGGCATACCCGGCTCGTCACTCAGCGCGAGCAGCGCAAGGCGGCGCTGGCGAGTATTTCGTCGAAGATTTCACGGCAGCGCGAGACGATCGGTCAATTACAGCGCGACGAGCAGGCGCTCACGCGGCTGATCGCTCGCCTGGATCGGATCATCGCCGCGCAGAGCGCCTCACGCAAGAAGCGCGCGGCGCCGCCGGCATCACCGCGCCCGTCCGGGCCGGAGGGCGAATCCGCGCCGGAAGCCTTGCCGGGCGGCGGCTTTGCCGCCTTGAAGGGGCGTCTGCGCCCGCCGACGCGAGGCACGCTCGCCAATCGCTACGGCGGCAAGCGCCAGGAGGGCAGCACGTGGAAGGGGTGGTTCATCCGCGCGGCGCAGGGCAGCGAAGTCAAGGCCGTCGCCGACGGGCGCGTGGTGTTTTCCGACTGGATGCGCGGTTTCGGTAATCTCTTGATCATCGATCACGGCGATGCTTATCTGTCGATCTACGCTTACAACGACGCGGTGCTGACCCAGTTGGGCGACGAAGTGCGCGGCGGCGACGCGATCTCGACCGTCGGCAACAGCGGCGGCAACCCGCAATCGGGTTTATACTTCGAGCTGCGTCACCAGGGACGGCCGGTCGATCCGGTGAAATGGGTCGACCTCAAGTGACGACGGCTATTTTTCCGGAGCGTTCGATGGGCAAGTTGATGAGACGGGCGGGGTTGATTCTTGTGGGCCTGGTGGGGGGCATCCTGATCAGCCTGCAATTTTCGGCAATGGCCGAAAAGGAAGTCCAAGGCAGCCTCCCCGTCGAGGAATTGCGCACTTTCGCCGAGATATTCAACGCCATCAAACGGGGCTACGTCGAGCCGGTCGAGGACAAGAAGCTGATCACCCATGCCATCAGCGGCATGTTGTCCAATCTCGATCCGCATTCGGCCTATCTCGACGAAGAGGCGTTCAAGGATCTTCAAACGGCCACTCAGGGCGAGTTCGGCGGTCTGGGTCTCGAAGTCGGCATGGAGGAGGGTCTGGTCAAGGTCATTTCCCCGATCGAGGACACGCCCGCCGACCGGGCGGGCGTGAAGGCGGGCGACCTGATCTACAAGCTCGATGACAAGCTGGTCAAGGGCATGACGCTGACCGAGGCCGTCAAGCGGATGCGCGGCAAGCCCGAGACGCGGATCAAGCTGTCCATCATCCGCAAGGGCGAGACGCAGCCTGTCGAGATCACGCTGACGCGCGAAGTGATCAAGGTACAGAGCGTCAAGTCCAAGCGCGTCGACGAGAATTACGGTTATCTGCGCATCACGTCCTTCCAGGAGAACACGGCGCCGTCCGTGGTCAAGCATCTGAACGATCTTTATGCGCCGGGTTCGCTCAACGGGCTGGTTCTCGATCTGCGCAACAATCCCGGCGGGCTGCTCCATTCGGCGATCGGCGTTTCCGCCGCCTTCCTGCCCTACGGAACGCTGGTCACTTCGACCGACGGCCGCGTGCCCGACGCCAAGCACCAGTATTACGCGAATTCCGAGGATTACCTGCGCGGCGGCGAGGAGGACTTCATCCGCCGCATCCCGGTCGAGGCGCTGAAGGTGCCGATCGTGGTGCTGATCAACGGCGGTTCCGCCTCGGCATCCGAGATCGTCGCCGGCGCCTTGCAGGATCACAAGCGCGCGGTGGTCATGGGCGTCACCAGTTTCGGCAAGGGTTCCGTGCAGACGGTCATTCCGCTGCCCGGAGACGCCGCGATCAAACTGACCACGGCCCGCTATTTCACGCCGTCCGGGCGTTCGATCCAGGCCAAGGGCATCGATCCCGACATCGTCGTCGAGGAGACGCCCGGCGGCGTGTCGGCCGCGCGTCTGCGCGAATCCGACCTGGAAAACCATCTGCTCAACAGCAAGGACGGCGAGCGGGAGAAAGAGAAGGGTGCCGCGTCCGCCGGACCCGAAGAGGCCAAGACTCCGGCAAAGCCGAAAACGGCGCCGGGCAAGGGCGCCGGCGAGGACGAGGACGACGAGGGCTTCGAGCCGCCGGGCCGCGAACTGGCGTCGAAGAAGGATTATCAGTTGAATCAGGCGATCAATCTGTTGAAGGGTTTGCAGATCATCCGGGGAAGGTAGCGGGCGGCGGGAGAGGGCATGAAGCCAGCGGTCGAAATGCCCGAGAAGCCGGAGCCGATCCGCAAGGAGCGCGTCATCCGGTTCGCGGAATTTCCTCCCGCTCAGGTTTCGGAGGCGGCGGATTTTCTCGGCGGGCGGGCCGGTCTCGACATCGTCCCGGACGTCGCCGATCGATCGATCACGGTCGTTTACGATCTGTACGAGCATTCGCTGGAAGAGATCGAATCGGCCTTGGAGGACATGGGCTTCCATCTGGAATGTTCGCTGCTGGACAAGCTGGTTCGCGCGTTGATCCATTACAGCGAGGAAACCGAAATCCACAACCTCGACGCGCCGCGCCGCCTGCTGAAAAAATCCCAGAACGAGGCTTACACGCACGCCTGGGAGCGCCATCCGCACGGCGATCACGACGATACGCCACCAGAATGGCGGGAATATAAATAAGAGGACAGAACCTTGAGAAGACAGAAGACAGATAAGTTTGAGGCGCTTCGCGCCGGGGTGAGGACGCAAGACCGAGCGTTGGGTTTCAGAGGACAGTACCTTGAGAAGACAGGGAACAGAGAAACCGAGCGTTCGGTTTTTCGTCCTCACTCGGCGCAAAGCGCCCAAACTCATCTGTCTTCTCAAGCCTCTGTCTTCTGTCCTCTCAAATGTCCCCTCAAATGTCCTCTCGAATCCGGGAACGCCATCCGCGCGGCGATCACGACGATACGTCACCGGAGTGGCGGGAATATAAACGAGAGGACGGAACCTTGAGAAGAAAGGGAACAGAAAATCCGGGCGCTCGGTTTTTCGTCCGCACTCGGCGCAAAGCGCCCAAACTCATCTGTCTTCTGTCTTCTCGAGCCTCTGTCTTCTGAAACGGATGAACGACGAACAGCTTCTCCGCTACAGCCGGCATATCCTGCTCGAAGCGATCGGCATCGAAGGCCAGGCGCGCATCGTCGGCGCGCGCGCGCTGATCGTCGGGGCCGGCGGTCTCGG
>JAITAJ010000152.1 GCA_031284185.1 Accumulibacter sp.
GGAATTGGCCAGACTGGCGGCTTCGCCGGGGCAAGCGGCCGATCTCGTCGTCCCCTTGCCGCTCCATCCCGTCCGGCTGCGCGAACGCGGCTTCAACCAGGCGCTCGAACTCGCGCGCCCCGTCGCCGCGGCGCTCGGGCTGCCGCTCGATCCCTCGGCCTGCGCGCGGGTCCGACACACTCCGGCGCAGGCCGGCCTGCCCTGGAAAAAACGCGAGGAAAACATACGCCGCGCCTTTCATTGCGCGCGCGATCTCTCGGGCCGGCGCATCCTCCTCATCGACGACGTGATGACCACCGGCGCCTCGCTCGACGAATGCGCGCGCACGCTCAAGCGGCATGGCGCAGCCGAAGTCAGCCTGCTGGTCGTCGCCCGGACCTTGCCCTGATCTTTCAGAGGACAGTTCCAGAGGACAGTTCCAGAGGACAGCAACTTGAGAAGACAGAGGACAGAAAAACCGAGCGCTCGGGTTCTCTGTCTTCTGTCTTCTGTCTTCTGTCCTCTGTCCTCTGTCCTCTGATCCTCTGATCCTCTGACACTGTCTTCTCAATATCCTGTTCTCTGGAATACAATCGGCCCTCGCCATTTCTCCCTGATCACCATGTCAACTCTTGTCTGCGGATCGATCGCCTACGATACGATCATGGTTTTCCACGATCTGTTCAGGAACCATATCCTGCCGGATCAGATTCACATCCTGAATGTGGCCTTCCTGGTGCCCGAAATGCGCCGCGAATTCGGCGGATGCGCGGGGAACATCGCTTACGGTCTCAGGCTGCTCGGCGACGACCCGCTGATCATGGCCACGGTCGGCGACGACGCCGGCCCTTACCTCGACCGGCTCGACCGTCTGGGCCTGTCCCGCGCGCACGTGCGACACGTCGAAGGGAGCTACACCGCGCAGGCGTTCATCACCACCGACCTCGGCGATAACCAGATCACCGCTTTCCACCCCGGCGCGATGAGTTTTTCGCACCACAACCGCGTTGCCGACGCCGAAAACGTCACGCTGGCCATCGTCGCGCCGGACGGACGGGACGGGATGCTGCGCCACGCCGAAGACCTCGGCGCGGCCCGGATTCCGTTCATCTTCGATCCGGGCCAGGGCCTGCCGATGTTTTCCGGCGATGAAGTGCTGCGCTTTCTCGAGCTCGCGCGCTATGCCTGTTTCAACGATTACGAGGCGAAGCTGGCTTGCGAGCGGACGGGCCGTTCCCTGGACGAACTGGCCGGACGGCTCGACGCGCTGATCGTCACCCGCGGGGCCGGGGGGTCGCTCATTCTTGCCGGCGGGCATCGCATCGACATTCCCTGTGTGCCGTCCGAAGCCATCGTCGATCCCACCGGCTGCGGCGACGCTTACCGGGCCGGGCTGCTGTACGGCATCGCCAGGCATTGGACATGGGAACGAACCGGGCGGCTGGCCGCCGTCATGGGCGCCCTCAAGGTGGCCAGCCGCGGCGGACAGAACCACCACGCGAGCCGCGCCGAAATTGCCGACCGCTTCGCCGCCGCCTTCGGACAGGCGCCCTGGTAGCGCCGCTCACCGCGCGTCTCACGCCGCCTTCCGCGCTGGCGACGGTCGGCCCGGCGCCTTGCGGCCCATCGCGGATGGCGCGTGACGCGATCACTCAGGCCCGGATTTCTTCCTCCGAACAAGCCACCTGGAATATCGCCCGATCTTCCAGCCTGACCGCCGTCAGCTCTCCGCCCCACAAGCACCCGGAATCGAGCGCCAGCAGATTGGGCCGTATCCTCAGCCCGAGCGCCGACCAATGCCCGGTCACCAGCGTCGCGCCGGCGCTGCGCCGACCGGGCGTGTCGAACCACGGCACATGACCGGGCGGCGCAGCGTCGAGCCCGCCCTTGGCGCGCAAATCCATGATCCCGTCCGGCGTGCAGAAACGCATTCGGGTCATGGCATTGACGATGACGCGCAGACGTGGCCAGCCGGAGAGATCGTCGCGCCAGCCGGTCGGCTCGCTGCCCCACAGTCTGGCCATGAATTCCCGCCAGCCGGGCGCCGTCAGCGCCGACTCGACCTCGCCCGCCAGAGTCCGCGCCTCATCGACCGTCCATTGCGGCAACAGACCGGCATGAACCAGGAAGTGGCCGTCCTCCACGTGGCACATGCGCCGATGGCGCAGCCAGAACAGCAACTCTTCACGATCCGGCGCCCGCAGCACGTCGTCGAAGGTGTCGCCCTTGCCGCGCTTGCCGAAGCCTTCGGCGGCAAGGAGCAGCGACAGATCGTGGTTACCCAGGACGGTGATCGCCGAATCCCCGAGTTCCTTGACGAAACGCAGCGTTTCGAGCGAACGCGGCCCGCGATTGACCAGATCGCCGACCAGCCACAGACGATCGGTGGCCGCGTCGAACCGGCAGCGTTCGAGCAGCCGCGTGAATGAAGCGAAACAACCCTGGATGTCGCCGATTGCGTAAGTCGCCATGATCTATCAGAGGACAGAGTTTCAGAAGGCAGATATTAGCAAGCATGTCAGCCGCCAAGCGTATCGAGAGCACCCAGGGGAACAGTTTTTCGACAGGGCATTCATGAGGAAGCATTTTCTCATGCGGGCGACGAGAATGATTTTGGGCGGTTTGCCGG
>JAITAJ010000197.1 GCA_031284185.1 Accumulibacter sp.
CAGGAAGCGCGTTCCTGTTTTTCTCCGTCCTGGAAGCGCATCGAGATATCCAGCGCGCGCACGTCCTTGGTCAGATTTCCGACCGATATCCGGTCGACACCGGTTTCGGCGATGGCCCGCGCCGTCTCCAGGCTGACGTTGCCGGACGCTTCCAGCGAGGCTTTTCCGGAAGTGATCACGACCGCCTCGCGCATCTCGTCGAGGCTCATGTTGTCGAGCAGGATCATGGCGGCGCCGGCGTCGAGCGCCTGCCGGAGTTCATCGAGATTTTCCACTTCGACCTGAATGAATTCGCAATGGCCCGATTTCCGGGCGATTTCCCGGGCCGCCGAGAGGGCAGGGGCAATGCCGCCGGCGGCCAGGATGTGGTTTTCCTTGATCAGGATGGCGTCAAAGAGGCCGATGCGATGATTGCCGCCGCCACCGCAGCGCACCGCGTATTTCTGCGCCAGGCGCAGACCGGGCAGTGTCTTGCGCGTATCGACGATCCGTGCCCCGGTACCGGCCACCGCGTCGGCATATTGCCGCGCCTTGCCGGCAACGCCGGAAAGCAGTTGCAAAAAATTCAGGGCGGCGCGCTCGCCAGTCAGCAGGGCGCGCGCCGGTCCCTCGATTCCGCAAATCTGCCGATTGGACGAGAGGCGCTCGCCGTCCCGGACTCGCCAGTCGATCGAGATGGCGGGATCGAGTTTCCTGAAACACCGCTCAAACCAGGCCGATCCGCACAGCACCGCATTTTCGCGGGAGAGGACGGTGGCTCTGACGACACGATCCGTCGGCACGAGCCACGCCGTCAGGTCGCCGTCACCGACGTCCTCGGCCAGCGCGGCAGCGACGTTACGCTCGATTTCAGCATCGGTGATGTAGTCGGGGAGCGAAGGGGAGAGTTTCATGGGCGCTGTGATGGATCATGGAGGAGGGGATTCTATCATTCTGATCGGGGAGACAGGGGATGGAAGAACGGATCGTCTTGCGGGATATCCGGGAAGAGTCCTCCCGCTGGTCAATGCGCCGCCGCGCTCAGAAGTGATGAAACAACGAAGGAAGTTTCATATTGCCGAAGGGATACTGAATTGCCATAGGTTTCTATTTGAATTTATTTCCTTTTTATAGACAAAGTTCCATTGCTTGGGCGCTTCGCGCCGGGTGAGGAACGAAAAACCGGGCACTCGGTTTTTCTGTCTTCCGTCCTCTCAAGTCTCTGTCTTCTGAATTGCTGACCATCCCACGCCAGATATTCGCCGTGGTCTTCGCGCCAGTCGGCCAGCACCCAGCGTTCCAGACGGTGGCCGTCGACCAGATGCGCGTGCCGACCGGGACGATGCGTGTGACCGTGGATCAGGGTGGCGTAATCGTGTCGGCGGAGAAAATCTTCCGTGGCCGCCACGTTGATGTCCAGGTATGGCGCGGCTTTTTTGCGTTTGGCGGCTTCACTTTGCCGACGCATGACCGCGACGGCCGCCTTGCGCTCGCCGAGTGGCCGGCTGAGGAAATCGTCGCGCCAGGCCGGCGCGCGCACTCGCGCGCGGAACGACTGATAATCGGCGTCGCCGGTACACAGCGCATCGCCGTGCGAGAGGATCAGACGCCTGCCGGATGAGGAGAGCGCGCAGGGATCGGGGAGCAGAACGGCGCCGGAACGCTCGGCGAAGCGCTCGCCGAGCAGAAAATCGCGGTTTCCATGCTGAATGGCGACTCCGGTTCCGCCGTCGGCGAGCGCGCGCAGACCGCCAGCGACGTCACGACCGAAACCGTCCTTGGGATCGTCGAGCGCGTCGTCTCCCGGCCAGGCCTCGAACAGATCGCCCAGGATGAAGATTCGCTCGGCGGAACGCGCTTCACCGGCGAGATAATCGAAGAACAGGCGCGTGACGCCCGGCGTATCCGGCGACAGGTGCAGGTCCGACAAAAGATGGAACACGGCCCGGGCCGGCGGAAAGTCAGCAGACTTCGGCGCGTTCGATGATCACGTCGTCCCGCGGGACATCCTGATGAAAGCCCGAATTGCCGGTCTCGACGCCCTTGATCCGGTCGACCACCTCGCTGCCCTCGACGACCTTGCCGAAGACGCAGTAACCCCAGCCGTTGCCGTTGGGCAGCCTGAAGTTGAGAAAGTCATTGTCGGCCACGTTGATGAAGAACTGCGCGGTGGCCGAATGCGGATCGGCAGTACGCGCCATGGCGATGGTATAGGCATCGTTCTTCAATCCATTATCGGCCTCGTTTCTGATCGGTGGCTTGCAGGGCTTCTCCTTCATCCCCGGCGCGAAACCGCCGCCCTGGATCATGAAACCGTCGATGACGCGATGGAAAACGGTATTGTCGTAATGCCCGGCCTCGGCGTAGGCAACGAAGTTTTTCACCGTCTCCGGCGCCTTGTCTTCATCGAGATCGAGCGTGATGACGCCGAGACTGGTATGTAGTTTGATCATGGGGAGCCTTGTCATTTGTCGGAGAGGAGCCTGACGGACCGGATGACGACCGGCTCGACCGGCACGTTCTGATGTCCGCCGCGATTGCCGGTCGCTACCCTGGCGATCTCGTCGAGGACGTCGAGTCCCCGGGTGACCTTGCCAAACACGGCGTAACCCCAGCCATCGTGGCCTGGATGGTCGAGAGAAGCGTTGTCCCGTTGGTTGATGAAAAACTGCGCGGTCGCCGAATGCGGGTCGGCGCGCCGCGCCATGGCGATCGTGCCGCGCCGGTTCTTCAGACCGTTCTTCGCCTCGTTCTGGATCGGCTGGCCGGTCCGTTTTTCTTCCATCGACGGCGTGAAACCGCCGCCCTGGATCATGAAGCCATCGATGACGCGGTGGAAAATCATGCCGTCGTAATGGCCTTCCCTCGCGTATTTCAGGAAATTTTCGACGGTGACGGGCGCCTTTTCGGCGTCCAGTTCGATGACCATGTCACCGGAGCTGGTCCGCATCTCGACGCTTGGCGCCGCCGCCGCCACGGCGGCGATCGCCAGCGCGACCGTGGCAAACAATGATTTCATCATAAAAACCGACTCCGTTTCTCATGCGCCGTTCGATTGCGCCGAACGCGGATTGTAACCCTTATGGACGAAAAAAACGCGCCGGACGAAGCCGGTTCGCCCGGTTTTTCCATCCTCACTCTGGCGCGAAGCGCCCAAACTCACCCGTCTTCTGTCTTCTCGAATCGCTGTCCTCTGATCCCCGATCCAGCCTCAGAACTCCGAGGCGGCCTTCCCGCAGGCATTTTCCGACGACGCGGTAGATTTCGGCGTCGAAAGATGGCCGTTCCGAATCTTTCCTCGTCGCCGCCTCATCGAGCAGTGAGCGCAGCCCATCCTCGTCGCTGGCCGTTCCGAGGTAGGCCCAGGCATCGATCACATGCGCGTCCTCGCGCATCCCGAATTCGTCGCGCTCGATCAGGGCGATCGGGCCGGGGTAGGGCCAGCGGCGTATCCGGTATTTGGCCAGCGCGCCCATCAGCCGGGCGCTGTGCATCGAAACGCGCTCCTTGCCGACGCAAGCGCCGCCGCAGCCATGCGGCCGGTAAGCGGCGCAGGGTTCTCCGGCGCGGCAGTTGTCAAGTCCGGTGTAGTAAAGGCACAGCCGGTACGCTTCCGCCAGTTTGCGCAGTGCCAGGGTGGCTTCGCGCGGGCCGCGATACAGGCCGAACAGGTCTTCCGTATGGGCGAAGTCGAGGTCGCGGGCGAATGCCAGGACCGGGCGGAAATCGCTGTCGCCGTGGCGGACCAGCCGCCATGAACACAACTCATCGGACGGCGGGCGCCGCGCTGCCGAGAGTTCGATTTCGCGCAGGCGCGCGCCCAGCTCGCCGGCCGTCTCTCGCCATTCGATGCGCCACACGTCGCGCGCGAGCGCCGAATCGCGCTTGGCGGGCGAGAAGTGCGAAAAAACCTGCTGGCGGATGTTGGCCGCCCGTTTCGTGCTCAGGAGCGTGCCATCCTTGGCGAACATGGCGTAAACGCCGGAGGCTTCGGGCAGATCGTCGATGAGCGCCGGATCGAGTTGCGGCGGCAGATCGGGGAGGGCGATGATCCGTTCCACGGCGTCCCGAATCGTATCCGCCGGCAGCAGCGCGTGCCAGCGCCGCCAGAGGTCCCACAGCGCGCGGGCGTCGGCCAGCGCGCGATGGCGATCGTTGGCGACGATGCCGAAACGCTCGATCAGGGTATCCAGATTATGCCGATGATGTTTGGGGAAAAGCATACGCGAGAGCTTGACGGTACAAAGGCGCGTCGCGCGAAAGTCGATGCCGTTGCGCTTGAATTCGTGTTTGAGGAAACCGTAATCGAAGCGGGCGTTGTGGGCGACGAACAGACGCCCCCGCAGCCTTGCCCGTATTTCCGGCGCCAGTTGCGCGAAGCTCGGCGCCGATTCGACCATTGCCGTATCGATACCCGTCAGCTCGGTGATGAAGGGCGAAACGGGCCTGCCCGGATCGATCAACGCGCTCCATTCGCGCGCGCCGTCCCGGTCGACTTCGACCAGACCGATTTCGATGATCCGGTCACTGGAGAAATTGGCGCCTGTGGTTTCAATGTCCACGAAGACCAGGGCATCACGCTCGGCTAAAGTGCTCATCCAAATTCCGTCAACGGGAAAAAACGACAGACGGCCTGCGTCGTCTGCCGGAGGGTGGCTATTCTACCGTTCCCGTTTTTCAGAGGACAGGTTTCAGAGTCAGAGGACAGCGATTTGAGAAGACAGAAGACAGGTTCAGAGGACAGAGGATAGGGGACAGAAGACAGATGAGTTTGCGGCGCTTCGCGCCGTTCAGAGGACAGAAAACCGAGCGCGCGGGGTCAGAGGACAGTGGTTTGAGAGGACAGAAGACAGGGAATTCAGAAGACAGAGGTTGGAGAAGACAGAAGACAGGGAAACTTGCGGCGCCGGTCGGCGCCGGAGTGGAACGCAAAACCGAGTGATCGGGGTCAGAGGACAGCGCTTGGGGTTCAGAGGACAGCGCTTGGAGAAGACAGAGGACAGAAAACCCGAACGCTCGGTTTTCCGTCCTCTGAGGAAACGCTGAACAAGTGAGAAAATAGAAGAAGAAGAGAGTCAGACAAGGATTGAGACGGCGAATATGACTTAGCCCGCGTAGCCCGGACTCGTAGGTTGGACAAGGCCGCAGGCCGCCGTCCAACGGTCGTGAAAATGC
>JAITAJ010000206.1 GCA_031284185.1 Accumulibacter sp.
CCGCTCGCCGTTCGGCGCGACCGCCCCAGACGAAGCGTTTCCCGCGATGCTGGCCGCTGTCGTTGGCCAGGTGTGCCATGCCTGCCAGCGCCGCGATCTTGCGGCGGCAGAGCGTGCCCTGTTCCGGGCATTGGGCCAACAGAGTCAGCGTCGTCACCTGGCCGATGCCTGGGATGCCGCGCAACAGGTCGTCCTTGACCCGCCAGACCGCTGAGGCGCACAGGCGCAATCGTGTCAGCCGTCAAGCGTTTTCTGCGTACCGAGGGGACAGAAGACAGGGAATCCCGCGCTCGGTTTTTCGTCCTTGCCCGGCGCGAAGCGCCGCAAGTTTACCTGTCTTCTGTCCTCTCAAATCGCTGTCCTCTGAACTTCATTGATGATCAGCGAGAGTTGCAAGCGGTCGCGCGCGCCGAGTTTTTCCAGCATCGCGCCGACGTGCGCCTTGACCGTGCGCTCGGTGATCTCCATGCGCCGGGCGATTTCCTTGTTGCTGGCGCCCTGGGCCAGCAGGATGGCCGCTTCCTGTTCGCGGGCGGTGAGCCGCTCCCGCCACGCTTTCAGAAGACAGCGGTTTGAGAGGACAGAAGACAGAGAAACCGAGCGCTCGGGTTCAGAGAACAGCGGTTTGAGGGCAACCGTGTTAGCCGTCAAGCGTTTTCTGCGAACCAAGGGGAATTGTTTTTCAGCATGGTATTCATGAGGGTCAAGAGTTTTCTCATGCAGGCGACGAGAATGACTTTGGGTGGTTCGCTGGCCTGCTCGAGGCGATCAGCAAAAACCCGGGTGACTGGATCGCAACGCCGTGCCGAGAGAGCCGCCATGTACAGGGCTGCTCGCCGCTCGGCGCGACCGCCCCAGACGAAGCGTTTCCCGCGATGCTGGCCGCTGTCGTTGGCCAGGGGTGCCATGCCTGCCAGCGCCGCAATCTTGCGGCGGCAGCGCGTGCCCAGTTCCGGGCATTTGGCCAACGGAGTCAGCGTCGTCACCTGGCCGATGCCTGGGATGCCGCGCAACAGGTCGTCCTTGACCCACCAGACCGCTGAGGCGCACAGGCGCAATCGTGTCAGCCGTCAAGCGTTTTCTGCGTACCAAGAGGACAGAAGACAGGGAAAGCAAGCGCTCGGTTTTTCGTCCTTACCCGGCGCGAAGCGCCGCAAGTTTACCTGTCTTCTGTCCTCTCAAATCGCTGTCCTCTGAACTTCATTGATGATCAGCGAGAGCTGCAAGCGGTCGCGCGCGCCGAGTTTTTCCAGCATCGCGCCGACGTGCGCCTTGACCGTGCGCTCGGTGATCTCCATGCGCCGGGCGATTTCCTTGTTGCTGGCGCCTTGGGCCAGCAGGATGGCCGCTTCCTGTTCGCGGGCGGTGAGCCGCTCCCGCCACGCGGCTTTGCCGGAGTGCCGGGCCGCCAGCCCGCGCCGGGTCGCGGCGAGCAGACGCCGCATCAGGGCCTGCCCGACCCAGAGGCCGCCACTGCTCACGCTCAACGCGATCTGCGCCAGGACGGCGGGCGCGGCATGACCATTGCAATAGCCGGACGCGCCGGCGGACAACGCGATCAACGCTTCTTCCTCGTTCGGCTCGTCGGCGAGCAGGATCAGGGGCCGGGGAGCGGCCTGCCGGTTCAGGGCGGAAACCAGCGCGAAAGTGTCCACACCCGATGACAGGGGACGCAAGGCCCAGATCAGGGTCGCCGCCGACGGCACCCGCGCCAGCACGCCGGTAATCAGGTCGGGAAAGGCTTCTTTCCAGGTTTCCCGGACGCGCGCGTCGTGAGACAGAAAGGCGGAAGGCATGTTCAGCGCTCCGTGAAGGCGCGCGCCTTGGCGCGCAATACCGGCTTGAGCAGATAGGTCAGGATGCTTTTTTCGCCGGTGATGATGTCCACCTCGGCAACCATGCCGGGAATGACCGGCAGATCGTTGCCAAGCTGGGGCCGATCGGTGCGCACGCGCACGGTGTAGAAGGCGTTGCCCTTCTCGTCGACCACCGTGTCGGCGCCGATGTGTTCCAGTTGGCCTTCCAGCCCGCCGTAAATGGCGAAATCGTAGGCGGTGAATTTGACCATCACTTTCTGGCCGGGATGCAGAAAGGCAATGTCGCGGGGCTGCACCCGCGCTTCCAGCAACAGCGCGTCTTCGAGCGGGACGATCTCGACGATGTCCTTGCCGGGTTGAACGACGCCGCCGACGGTGTTGACCAGCAGACGTTTGATCGTGCCTTTGACCGGCGAGCGCAACACCGCGCGATCGACCTTGTCGGCCAGGCCGACACTGCCTTCGGACAGGCTGTTGAGCCGGGCCATGGTTTCCGCGAGTTCCTTGCCGGCTTCGTTGCGGAAGGTGAGCGAGACTTCTTCGATCTTGTGGCTGGCTTCGCTGATCGTCGACTGGATGCGCGAGATCTGCGCCGCGGCCATGTCGCGCTCGCCGCGGAAACGGGAGGCGTCGCGTTCGAGGCGCAACAGTTCGACCTCGGAAACGGCGCCCGAACCCATCAGCGGCCGGGTCACCCGCAGTTCCCGGCTGGAAAGCTCATAAGCGCTGACCGCCTGCGCGTGCCGCGCCCGCGCCTCGGCCAGCTCCTGCTGGCGCTGGGTGAGCTGCTGACGGGCGATGGATTTGGCCGTTTCCAGCTCGTCATGCCGCGATTTGTAGAGACGGCGCTCCTCGTCGGCGGTTTTCGGGTCTTCCTTGACCACTTCGGGCGGCACGACGAGGGGCTTGTCGTCGGCCAGCGCCCGAAGACGCGCGGCCTTGGCCTGCAAGGCCAGGGTCTGCGCGCGGCTCTCGCGCACCGAGGAGACGAAACGCGTCTGGTCGATGCGCAGCAGGATCTGCCCGGACTCGACCACGTCGCCTTCACGCGCCAGGATTTCCGACACCACGCCGCCATCGAAACTTTGCAATATCTGCAACTGGCGCGACGGGATGACCTTGCCCTCGCCGCGCGTCACTTCGTCGATGCGGCTGTTGGCGGCCCAGACCACGGCAAGGGCGACGGCGATGGCGACCATGCGCAGAACCATGCGCGCGCGCAGCGGTTCCTGCTGGATGAAGGCGTAATCGATGTCGGCGGCAAAGCTCAGGTCGCGCTCCTTGCCGATCGGGACGATGCGTCCCAGCAGCGCGTCGATCAGATACAGGCTCATGGCGCCGCCTTTCCGACCTGGCCGGATTGCAGGGCCTGGATCACCTTGTCGCGCGGGCCGTCGGCGACGATCCGCCCGTCATCGACGATGATGATGCGCGCGGCCAGATCGATCAGACTGGTGCGGTGCGTGACGACCACCAGCGCCTTGTGTACGGCATGGCGCCTCAGACGATCCTTGAAGGCGCTCTCGGTGGAAAAGTCCATGGCGCTGGTCGGTTCGTCGAACAGCAGCACCGGCGGATCCGTCAGCATCGCGCGGGCGATCGCCACCTGCTGGCGCTGCCCGCCCGAAAGCGATTCGCCACGTTCGCCGATCAGCATGTCGAAACCCTTCGGGTGACGGTTGACGAACGCCGACAGCCCGGCCACCTCGGCGGCGTTCACGACCGCCATGTCGTCGGCGTAGGGCGCGCCGATGGCGATGTTCTCGCGCAGCGTGCCGTAGAACAGCATGGCTTCCTGTCCGACGTAACCCATGTTGCGCCGCAGGTCGGCCGGATCGAGCTGCCTGAGATCGATGCCATCCATGAATACCGCTCCTTCGCTCGGCTGGTACAGGCCCAGCATCAATTTTTGCAGCGTGCTCTTTCCCGAACCCGTGCGCCCGAGGATGACCACGTGCTCACCCGGTTTGATGCTCAGCGAGACGTTCTTCAGGGCCGGTTCGGCCTGCCCGGGATAGGAGAAGGAGACCTCGCGGAATTCGATCGCGCCTTGCAGTTCCGGGCGGTGGATGAAGGCCGAGGCGTCCGGGCGCTCGACCGGCAGCTCCATCAGTTTGTCGAGCGAGGCCAGCGAGGTGCGCGCGTTCTGGAATTGCATCAGCAAGCCCACGCCCTGCGCCAGCGGCGCCATGGCGCGACCGCCGAGCATGGTCGTGGCGATCAGCCCGCCGAGGGTCAGGGCGCGTTCGTGAATCAGGTAAACGCCGGCCACGACCAGCAGCACGTTGACGATCTGCATGATGATCATCGCGCCGTTGCCGGCGAAAGCGGAGAGCAGGCGAAGCTGCGCGCCGGTACGCGCCAGAAAGGCCGTGGTGCGTTCCCACTTGATCTGTACGGCGCCTTCGGCGCCCTGTGTCTTGATCGTCTCCAGCGCGATCAGGCTTTCGACCAGCGACGCGTTGCGCAAGGCCGCGGCGCGGTAGGTCGTCTCGGCGAGTTCGTGCATCTTGAACTGCAGGACGTAGGCATAGATCAGCCCGAGGACGAGTCCGCACGAGGGGATCAGCGCCAGCGGCCAGGCGATCCATACGATCACCAGCAGGAAGAACAGCGCGAAAGGGAGGTCGACCAGCGCGGTCACCGTCATCGAAGCAATGAAATCGCGCACCGATTCAAACGATCGCAGATTCAAGGCGAGCGAGCCGACCGAGGCCGGCTTGCCTTCCATGCGCATGCCCAGCACGCGCTCCATGATCAGCGCCGACAGTTTGACGTCGACGCGCGCGCTGGCAAGATCGATGAAATGGCTGCGCAGCAGGCGCATCACGAAATCCATGCCGAATACCAGGAACACGCCGATTGCCAGCATCCACAAGGTGTCCGTCGCGTTGTTCGGCACCACGCGATCATAGACGTTCATCGTAAACAGCGGCAAAACCACGGCGAACAGGTTGATCAGCAGGGCCGCGCCGACCACGTCGCGGTAGACCGCCATCTGCTCGAACAAGGCTCCCCAGAACCAGTGACGCCCCGCGATGTTGCCGACTTCCGGCGCGCGCGCGTCGAAGGTGAAGCGCGGGCGGGCGAACAGGGTGACTCCGGCGTAGCGCTCGGCCACCTTATCGCGCGTCAGCGTCACCAGACCTTGGTCGGTTTCGGGGAACAAGAGCCGCATTTTCCTGCCGCTCCTGCTCCGGGCGAAAAGCACGCAGGCTTGATCGTCGTCGAGCAGGAGGATTGCCGGCAGCAGCGTCGCGTCGATGTCGTCCAGATCGCGCCGCACGATCCGGCTCGACAGATTGGCGCGGGCGGCGGCGCGGGCGAACAGCGAGGGCGTCAGGCGGCCGCCTTCCAGCGGCAGGCCCGCCGTGAGCGCGGCGCGTGTGCTCGGACGCCCGTACAGACGGGTCAACGCGACCAGGCAATCGAGCAGCGGGTCGCAATGCGGCAAATCGGCGCGCAACTCGGCCGTGAGCACGCGCTTGACCGGACGCGACGGGGATGGCGTTGCCGAACTATTCGTTACCAAGGAATCTCCTTTCATGACGGCGCGCAAACCGCCGCCGGTTCCCGCCGGAACGCGGACGCGCCCGGCATCGCGGGAAAGCACATTCTAGCTTCGTCTTCGGATCGTGACCAAAGGCGAGGGGCGAGCCGCGCCGGTATGCCGGCAGAATCACGGGGAGCGGAATCATCAGACAAGGGTCGGAGAGGGAAGAATCGAACGGGTCGTGTCGTAATCCGGAGGGAAATACGCGGATGGACATCCGAGACGAGCGATTTTACCGCCCATTCGGTCGATTTGCCGCGCAAACACGAGAGAACGCATTCTTTTTTCATTGGGAACAGCCGGTTTCGATCATAGTTTGGTACCCTACGCCCTGCCTTCGGAAGTTTGCCATCCGTCACGCGCGCCTTTTCATTCACTCATCACGACGCCAACATGAGCGCTTCCCAGCCAGAGACCATCCGCATTCCCGACTTTCAGAGTGGCAGCGAGATCATCGGGCGCATTCCGCTGAACGATCCGGCCGCGGCGATCCATGACATCGACCGGATTTTCGACAGTCTACTCGCCGCGCCTCCCGAACATTCGGTTTTTTTCCAGCTGCTCGAACTCATACGCTCGCCGGTCACGCTCGTTGCCGAGGAATTGACCCGGCGTTATCTGAACAAGGCCGTTCCGCTCGGCGACGCGGAAGACGCTTTCTTCCGCGAAGTCGCGCGGCTCCGGCTGAAAACGGCCAGCGCTTACGCCCATTGTTTCAAAGGCTCGTCGAATGCCGAGACTCCCCAGGCCGACAGGCACCTTGCCGCCTTGCTGCACCGTTGCATCCACTTCACCGGCACGGCCATCCTCGAATGTCATCGCGCGCGCCGGGAAGTGCCGTGGGGACTCTGGTTCGATCTGCATGGATACCACGGCACCGCGGAAGACATGGGTCTGGCGACCCTGGAGATTCCGGGCATCCCGGAATCGCGCGTCGGCAGCACGCATTGCGCCGCCGCCTACCTCGTTTTCGTTCTGTGCGACATGGCCGGCGGCTACAGCCTCTCCTTGCGCGACCAGAAGCTGGTCTACCGCTGGGCGGCCGCCTGGTCGGCCATGATCGGCCTGCGCCCGGTCGCCGCGGGAGAAACGCTCCCGCCGTTCGTCATCGATCCGACGCAGGACGTCGCGCTGCGCCCGTCGCCGGAATGCCAGCGCGCCGACCGGCTGCGAATTCTCGATACTTCGCGTCTGGCCGCCCACATCGAGCGCGTCCGGCAGACATTGCGCCAGCGCATCCCGATGTCCGAGATCGGCCTCGGCGAGGATTGCACGCGGCAGCAATGCGCTCAGCTCCTCGGTCATCTGGCGCGCCAGTGGTCGCTGGTGCGCGCTCCCCGCAAGTTCCGCCGCCGCGCGACCTCGGGAAGCATCCATGTCTGCGCGGGCTTTGAGGAGATGCATTACTTCATCTCGGGCAAGCTGTTCCAGCAACCTGAGAATCCGCGCGCCCATTCGTACAGCGGTCTCGACGACGTGTTTGCCTTGCGCTTCCAGGACGATCCGCAGCAAGTGATGGCGACCGTGGCGTCCTGTCACCTGGATGTCTGGAAGATGGCCGACCAGTCGGCCAACGGTTTTCGCCTGATGCGCGCCGTCGACGGCCGGAAAATGACGCATGGTCAGTTGCTCGCCTTGCGTCCGCACGATGGCGAGCATTTCCTTCTCGCCCAGGTGAGCTGGCTGATGCAGGAGAACGACGGCGGTCTGATCGTGGGTCTGCGGGCCTTGCCCGGATTGCCGCAGGCCATCTGCGCGCGACCGCTTGCCGCGACGGGTGAGCCGCGAGAACGATCGTATCAGCGCGCCTTTCTGCTGCCCGCGCTGGCCACGACCGGCGCCGAGCGCTCGCTGGTGCTGCCGGCGGGATGCTTCCGTCCCAATCTGGAGGTCGAAATCTTCACCGACCGCGCCTCGCGCGTTCTCCTCGGAAAGATGCTCGATTCCGGTCCCGACTTCGAGCGCGTCAGCTTCGAGGACGCTTGACCGTGTTTGCCGCGCGACGGCCTGGTCGCGGGGGATTCGGGGCGTGGTCTGGCCGCCGGCCGGGCGGGACAGGCGACGCCCGGCGCCGCGGACGATCCGGGATCGTCAGGAATCGGAATGCGCTATGATAGGCGCCCTGACTTTGGCATGAATTCCGATCATGGCTGGATTGCGCCCCGAACTTCCCACCCCCGTCGAGATCAGGCTGCGACAGAAATCGCGCCGGCTCGAAATCGACTTCGACAATGGCGAGCGCTTCGAGCTCAGCTACGAATTCCTGCGCGTGTTCTCGCCTTCCGCCGAGGTGCGCGGGCACGGCATCGGGCAGGAAAAATTGCAGATCGGCAAGCGCGATGTCGACATCTCGCGCATCGAGCCGGTCGGCAATTACGCGATCCGCCCGGTTTTTTCCGACGGCCACGAAAGCGGGCTGTACTCGTGGGATATTCTGTACAATCTCTGCCTCCACCGCGACGAATTGTGGCAGACCTACCTGAACCGGCTCGCGGCTGCCGGCGCGAGCCGCGAGCCCGCCGAATGTCCCGAGCTTCCCGTCCGGCCCGCGCCAAAGTGCGGCCGGAACGCGGCCTGAGCGCGCCAACGTCCCGATCCTCCCTCCAGGCAGCCATACCCATGAACACGCCGAATCAGACACACTTTGGCTTCAGGCAGATCGCCGAGGCCGACAAGGCCCGGCATGTCGCCGGCGTTTTCGATTCGGTCTTCCAGCGTTACGATTTGATGAACGACCTCATGTCCGGGGGGCTGCACCGGCTCTGGAAGGCTTTTACCGTCGCTCGCAGCGGCGCGCGTGAAGGTTCGCGCGTGCTCGACGTCGCGGGCGGCACCGGAGATCTGTCGCTGAGTTTCGCCCGCCGCGTCGGCAAGAGCGGAGAAGTCTGGCTCACCGACATCAACAACGCGATGCTGACCCGCGGGCGGGATCGTCTGCTCGACCGGGGCCGTCTTCTCCCCGTGGCGCAGTGCGACGCGGAAGGGCTGCCTTTCCCCGACGCCTATTTCGACTGCGTGTCGGTCGCCTTCGGACTGCGCAACATGACCCGCAAGGATCGGGCGCTCGCCGAGATGTTTCGCGTACTGCGTCCCGGCGGCCGGCTGCTGGTGCTGGAATTTTCACACATCTTCAAACCCTTCGCGCCGCTTTACGATTTCTACTCGTTCAGGATCATTCCGCGCATCGGCAGACTCGTCACGCAGGACGAAGAGAGCTACCGCTATCTGGCCGAGTCGATCCGCGTCCATCCAGACCAGCAGACGCTGAAGGCCATGATGGAACGCGCCGGTTTTGAAGACGTCGATTATTTCAATTTGACGATGGGCGTCGTCGCCCTGCATCGGGGATTCAGATTCTGACCTGAAGTCAATGATCGGGGCAGTCGTAATGATCCGAAGGAATCGGCCGGCAGACAAACCAGCATAAACAAAAACGATTCGGTTTGAGGTAAAATGAATTTTTTCATCCTTGAATTCATTAAGAGAGAACCGCCATGTATGATTTCAACATCGACATAGAAACCGACGCCAAAAAGCTGGATGACAAAATCAAGAAATTGCAGGAACAACGCGCAAGAATCGAAGAGCAGCTGGAGAGTGAAAAACAACAACTGGACCTCTCAAGAAAGGTCGGCTTGCTTGTCGTCAAGGAATTCCAGGGGAAACCATTCGACTACCACGAACTGAAAACCCTGCTCGATGGTAATTTGATCTTCGACTTCGACAGAAAATTTTTCGGTCTTGCCGAACTCGATGGCAACGATCCGAGAAGGCCCAAGAAGCGGGGGAGAAAGAAAGCCGTGCAGACCGATGAATAAGCAAGCCTCGCGCGTGATCCGTTGCCGCGTTCCGCTCCGCTGACAGCGGTTGATTCTCCGGCGAGAGAAAAACGTCGCTGCGAAATCGTGTCATATCCCGAAAAAAATCAAGGTGGAACGCTCGTTTCCATCTTGATTTTTTTTCTCAAGCCTCCGTCCTCTGAATCCGGGCGCCCGGTTTTTCGTCCATCCCCTCGCGCGAAGCGCCGAAACTCATCTGTCTTCCGAGACTCAGAAACTCACGAGGAATCCCTCTCCGGCCCTGGGCAGGGAGGCCAGCAAGGGGGAAAGGCCGGGGATCGGCGATTGCGGCGTCAGGGTGAGCCGGCCGTCGACCCTCGACTGGACGGCATCGAAAGTGCCTTGTCCCGCGACCCGCAACACGCCGCCGACGGTGACGACCTGCCACTCGCCCTTGCCGCCGCTCGCGCCTTTGCAATCCAGCCGGTAGCTTCCCAACTCCACGGGAACCAGCGGCGAAAACAGGTGCTCGACCGCTATCGAGGCCGCGAACGGCGAGTCCATGCTCAGACGCTTCGCGGTGACGCGCAGCGTGGCGCCGATTTGCGCCGGCTTGAGCCGCGCGTCCAGCGCGGCCAGGGGTTCGAGCGGCAAGGCCAGACTGACCTCGTTCAAGGCCGCGCCGCGCGCGCCCACGGCCAATTCAAGGCGGCTCGTCTGGTCGGCCAGCCGGCCATCGACCGCCCAGGCCAATCGCGCGTCCAGCAGCGCGCGCGGTTGGAAGCGCCAGGACAGCCGCTCCTGGACCAACATGCCGCCGACGCCGACGGCGGACGCCCGGCCATTCCAGAAAGAGCCTTCGACGTTCCGGATCTGGATTTCTCCGGGCAGCGCCAGCGCCACGAAACTGGCCGGAAGACGGACGATGAGCGCGAGAAGGAAAACGCCCGCGGCAAACAGGAAGGCGCGCCGCGCGGCGATCAGACGCCATTTCATGAATCGCGCTCCAGTTCGGCGACGATGAGCGCGGTTCCCGGGGAAGACGCATCGCTTCTTGCGCTGAACACCGCGACACGGGCGCCCGTCCGCTCCCGCAGAATCTCCAGCGCGTCGAGCGCCTCCCCGATCGGCATTTCCGGCAGACGCATCTCGACGCGCGTCGAAGACAATGCCCGCAGTTCCGCGCTGATCGCGTGTTCGGCGAGCTGGGCGTACAACACGCTGCGCAGATCGCCGGGCGGTCGCGCCGCGGCGCCGGCTGCGCTTTTTGCGGCGGACGGTTGCGCCCGCATGAGATTGAGCCGCGCTTCCAGTTCGGGAACCCGCGTCTCCAGGACGGCGATGCGGTGAAGCAGCGGCGCGCACACGCCGAACCACAGCGCCAGCACGGCGAGTGCCGCCGCCCAGAGCGCAAGGATCCGGCGTTCCCGTTCGGAACGCTCCTGCCACCACTGCCTCCATTTTCGACGGATCGGCACGATGCGCCCCTCTTAGCGTCGTT
>JAITAJ010000294.1 GCA_031284185.1 Accumulibacter sp.
CTCTACGGCCACTATCGGCAGACTCACCAGGGATCGGACACGGTCACGCTCAGCACGGGCGAGCCTGTGAAATTCGATGCCGTCGAATCCCGCCGCACCCTTCTGGGCATCCGATGGAATCAATCGATCAACCCGAGCAGCAACTTTTTCCTCGGCGCCGCCTGGGGGCGCGAATACGATGGCAAGGTTCGAGCCAGCATCTACGGGAATCGGCTCGACACGCCCAAGCTGCAAGGCGACAGCACCCTTGTCGAAGCCGGTTTCACCCTCACCCCCGGCCCGTCGCATCCCCTGAGTCTGGACTTCGGCATTCAGGGCTACGCCGGAAAACAGGAGGGGGTCACCGGCAGTTTCAGGTTGAATTATCGGTTCTAGGTATTCCAGAGGACAGTTTCAGAAGACAGTTTCAGAAGACAGAAGATAGAGGACAGAAGACAGATGAGTTTGCGGCGCTTCGCGCCGGAGTAAGGACGGAAAACCGAGCGATGGGTTTTTCCATCTTACCCGGCGCGACAGCGCCGCAAGCTCATCTGTCTTCTGTCCTCTCTAGCCTCTGTCTTCTGAAACTGTCCTCTCTAGTCTCTGTCCTCTGAACCCCTGTCCTCTGAAAGCCGGTACATTCATGAGAACCGTCTGTATTGCAGCCGGAAACCCAGGGGCATGGAAGGATCGCTGGCGATGTCTAGCACCACCTTGCCATCCGGCACGAAGATGTTCACGCCGCCCGCCGCGCCACCGTTCAACCGGGCGCCGGGCCGAGGACGAAGCGGCGTCCATCCCGTTCTTCCAGGGCGGCGGCAAACTCGCGTGCCAGGCGCAGCACGCCGGCGTCGTCCGTAAAGCCGGGAAAGGGTCTGGGCGCGTTCGATACGCCCGGCACGGCCGGCAGGGTGAGCACGGGCAGTTCCTCTTCCCAACTGAAGCCGGGGGCCAGACTGATGAGATAGACATAGCCAGCCTCCAGCAGAGCGGGATTGGCCTGGCAGATGAAGGCTTCCTTGCCGTTCACGCCCAGGCGCAGGGCGGGTGTGCCATCCAGAAGCGTATATTCGGCGGATTCGATGCGCAACATATTGATTTCTCCTGTTTCAATCCTGTCAGCTTGCGGAGTCTGTTCCGTTCACGGCTTGCGCGGAGTCTGCCTCGTCCGTGGCTTGCGCGGGTGCGGCGTATGTCGCCTCGAACTGTCGCAGCAGGCCGATGGCGTCGCCGGCATAGGTCGAGGGGAGACCGTCGGTCATGAAAATGGCTTCCCGCATCAGGTCGGAGAACAGGGTGCTCTGGGGGGAATTGGGCGTGGCTCCCAGCAGGAAACTATTGAAGACGCGATAGTAGGGAACTTCCTGCGTGGTGGTGTGCATCGCGCCGGTAGCCGTGGTCGGCAGGCCGCAGAGGGAACCGGAATCAAAAGTGCTGCGCCGGATGTTCAGAGAGGTGCCCACCAGCGGATCGTTGTTCAGCGGGTTCGGATGCTCGGGCACATCGAGCCCGTATATCCTCAGCACCGCCGGACTCTCCGTGCGGTGGATGGTGACTGTGCCCTGTTCGCGATTGTTGCCAGGGAAATCCATGTGCGAGAGCATCTCCATTTGCATGGCGATCTGGTAGCGCATGGAGGTGTCGAATTCGGCCGTGCTTTCCGTGGGATTGCCGACCGTGCGCGCGGCATTGCTGGCATCCACCGCATCGATGACCATACCCACGTCGACAGCGGCGTCATTCGGCGGGAACACCTGGCTGTGCAGGTTGTTCCAGTATTCCCGCGGCGCATGGGCGAAACGCTCATAACATGCTTGCGCGCTATCACTGGTGGGCGTGCCGACCAGTCCCGCGGTCCCTGTCGGGTGGAAATAATGCGCTTCGGACACGGCGCGCGCGCGTTCCAGATAGCCTTTCATCGCCATGCTCGTGGCGCACCAGGAGGAAGCCACCTGATTTTGCCCGACACACTGAAGCATCCGGGAATTTCCGCCATTCCTGTCCACCAGGGCATAAAACCTGGCCGTGGGGCTGTCTGACCCGCGCAGATTGCTCAGCTCGGTGATCACGCCGTCGTGCATACCCATTCCGTTCTGCGCGGAAAGCCCTGGCGGGAGCGCTTCCGTAATTCCGTTCGCGCGGATTTCCAGGCGCGCCTGGATCACCCCCTGAGTGTGTTCCGGCGTCCAGCGGTCGGCCTCCATGCTCAGGGCCATCCGGGCCATTTCCTTGGCTTCCGCCAATCTGGCCTGCGCCACTCCCCGCAACGGTTCCTCCATCGTGCCGATATGCGCGCTTATCGCCTCCCCGTTCGCCAGAAGGTCGCGGGAAAGGTCATACACGTTGCTGCCCGCTGGCAAGGGATCGGAAAAAAGCGTCACCGGATGCGCCTGGTTTTGTACCAGGGCGCTCGGATCCAGAAGCCGCGTGACGATTGTGGCGCTTACTTCACGGTTCACCGTGTCGAAGGAGTCGATCAGCTCGTCGGTTCTGTTCTGCGCGAAATGCAGCCTTCCGCTCGCGTCCGTCTCCATGAAGGCGGAGCGCAGCGGGGGGTAGGAGGCCGCGTCGCTGATGTAGAAGAGCTTCTGCATGGTCAGGTAGTCCTTGAGGGAGACACCGGAATCCTGGGCCAACTGGCGAAGGCGCGAGCGCACCTCACCCGCGTCGTGCGTCTTGCCGCTCTGCCATTCGCCCAGAAGGTCGTTATCCACCAGATTGGCCGCGAGGCGCGTCTCTTCCTCGGAAAACCCCATCTTGCGCATGGCTTCCCGCAGAATGGGCGTGGTCACTTCGTGCTGCTCGCGGCCTTGCTGGAAGGCTTCGCCCTTGCCGATGTCGTGGAAGAGCAGCACGGCCTTCATGAAGCGATCCGCATTGAAATTTTCAAAGCCGGGTTTTCCCCGCACGCTATCTTCCAGGGCTTGCAGGTCGTAATGTCCCTTCTGCTGTTCATATTGCGTCATGACCTGCTGGGTATGCCCCGCGATGGTCAGCTGCGGCTGGCCAGGCGCGCTGAGATCCGCCACGCCAAAGGTCGAGTCCAGTCTCCTGTCGAATTCCGGTATGGCGCGCATCTCACTGATCATTCCCGAGCCGCTCACATCTTCGGTACGGAAGCGCTCTCCCGTCAGTTGCAGACGCGCGTCATCCATGATCTCCTGCGCCTTCAGGCCGGAAGCGTAGACGCCCGATCCACGTATCTGCGCGGTCACGGCTTCCGCCCTGTCGCCGAAATTCGTCCGCAACCCGGCCATGAGCTGATCCATGCGTCCCTGGTTGCGCTCCTTGGCCGACGCGGTCAGTTGGGAAAGCTCCCGGCCGCTGACGCGATCCTTGGCATTCAGGGTGCAGCCATAGGCCTGACTCATTTTCTGGTTGACCACCTCCAGGGCGGCGCGGTTCTCGGCGCGAATGCGGGAGGAAAACAGGCCCAGAAAGGCGCGGCCAAGAGGATGCCTGGATTCCTGGATGGCTCCGTCCCTCATGTACAGCGTGCCCCGGGCGGCGGAAAGGCTGGTCAGGGACTGGGCCGCTTGCGCGGTTTGGGCCGATATCGTCAGACTCATGATGTTCCTCGTGCCAGATGTTGGTTCAGACTCGAAGGGCGTTCTGCTGGAAGGTGATCTCGCCGCTCGTTTCGCCGCCCGTTTCGCCGCCCATTGTCATTCCCGCGAGCCGGTCTTTCCAGAATTCGGCGGCGGCCAGAAAACGCTCCAGACCGTCCCGGAAAACCTTTGCTTCCAGACCGGGGAGAGGAACGCGCAGACTCAATACCGCGATTCCCCGCTCCCGATCCATGCCCAGAGCGGCGCCGCCCGTGCCCTGGAAAAGCACGTTGCCTTGCAGCATATCCTCGCACAGGCGCAGACGCTCCGGTCCAAAGGGCAGCGCCCCGAGTTCCATGAACACATCCAGCGCCAGGGCTTCCTCCGCCAGACGCAAATGCAGGACGGAGGCCTGGTTGACCGCAAGGCAGGTATAGCCGTCTTCCAGTACCAGTTCTTCGGGGGGAAATTCCATTTCGGCGGCAAGCGCCGCCAAAATGCGGTTGGCAGTTTCCGCGAGGGCTTCTTCAGGGTGATTCCACATTTGTTTTTTCCTTGACATGTGATTCATCTGACGTAAAGCGCCCCGCTTTTTCCTCTCTCTCTCCTTGGGAGGGAGAGGGTGAGCGAAGGCCGGGAGAGGAGTTCGACCCTTCGGCGCGAAGCGCCGCAAACGTCCTCCGTCCTCTGACTATGGCCAGCGGCCCATCTCGAAGCCGGTACATTCATGAGAACCGTCGGTGTCGATGGTGTATTGCAGCCGGAAATCCAGGGGCATGGAAGGGTCGCTGGCGATGTCTACCACCACCTTGCCGTCCGGCAACTCCCTGGCCGTGATGTTGTAATGGCCGTGTTCGTCCATGGCATTTCCGGGGAAAAGGGCGCTGAACTGCCTGGCAATCACCGTGCTGGCCTGGGAAAAGGCTTGCAGCACGCGGGCGGTCTGGATTTCCCTGCCGTGGGTCAGTTCGCGCGCCCAGCCGATGATGGCCTGGAAGTCTGGGTTGTCCGGCACGTCATCCCGATGATCGATATGGAAGGGTTTGATGCTGTGGCCGTTGCCCTGGGCGTTTTCAAAGACCAGCACAGATTTCCCGCCCATCCGGCTGAAATCCGTGACCAGTCCGTAGGCGGTATTCGGGTCGTACCCGTGCAGGGAGGACATCTCCAGGGTTGTGCTGATATCCGCGCGGGCAAGTTTTGCTTCAGGCTGGGCGAGGAGTTCCAGTACCCGCCGCGGGCTTACCCCCATAGCGGTCAACGCCGGGAATAGGCTCTCCACCTTTTCGGGAGGCAGGTGGGGGAGCATGGCGGAGCACGTCGCGGCATAACGGGCGAAGACCGCGTCGTGGAGACGTTCTCCGAAATTGGCGTCCGTGACGCCGCGAGGCATGGGAAAGCCCGTGACGACCTGCCAGATCTGCCCGTTGCTCAAGGGACGGCCTCCGTTTTCCCGTTGGGCGGCCAGAAGCTCCGTGCCCGCCGCGCTGATCCAGCTGGCCGTCAGCGAACCCTGGGGACCTTGCGCCGCCTTCCCGGCAATGGGCAGCAAGGCATTCCATTCTTCTGTCCTGAAAGGCGGTTCATGGGTGGAGAGTGCTATCGCGGCATGGCCGATGGCGGCTTCTCCAAACATTGACCCCAAGGTATCCATACATCCATTCGGGCCGCCAGGCACGCGGGAAAGCGGCGTGGCATCGGTAAACAACATGCGGTTCGGCTCGATATTGCCGTGAGCCAGGACATTGGCCGTCGTGTGCAAGGCGCGCGTCATGCCGTAGGCCGCCGCTGCGAGCGCCCGGCCTTCCTCTGACAGCCCTGGCAGGCCATTGTCCATGACCATGAGGAAAGCGCCCGCCACGGTGGCGGCCGTATCGCTGTTCAGGTTGGCGGCAAGGTGGGCGGTCTGTTCCTTGGAGAAACCCGCGTTGCGCGCGGCCATTTCCTGCATGATGCGCAAGGACACGTCGCTGTCCGGCCCGTTCTCGCCCATGCGCGGCAGCGCCTCCCGATACGCCTTGGCCAGCGTGTGTATTCCTTCCGACAGCTTGGCGGCCGTGGCAAGCGGGATGGCAAGCGCGTGCATGGCGCGCGCAGATTCGCGGGTGCGGCTCACTTCCATCAGGGCGGAGAGGGAAGTCACGTCATGCAGGTTGTACCTTTGGGCGGTCTCCTTCATGACCTCCTTTTGCGCCCGCGTGAAGGTACCGGGCCGGGGCAGGCTTCCTTCGTCCGCTTCGGGCAGCTGGTCGATCGCATCCAGCGTGCGCTGGAGACCTTGCAGTTCCCTGGAAACGGCGGTTTGGGCCGCCGCGAGCAGTTCTTCCTTGCCCGGAACCCGCCCTTCCTGGACGGCGGCAGTATTCGCGGCCGTCATCGCGCTGCTCGCCGCCACCATGAAATCCCTGGGATTGAGCCGGGCAAGCTCGATTCCGGGCAGGTCTGCCCGGGCGCAAGCCGCCGCGAAACCGGGCGTGGACTCCATCCGGTCCATGCCGGAATCGGGGAACATTTCTCCCAGCGCCTCTTCCTTGACAGCTTCCCCTGCGCGCGTGTTGATGACATCGTTGCCCAGGTCTTCCGCGATATTCCCGATCCGCGCCAGGGGGCCTTGCCCCACCGCCCCCTGCGTGAGGAGCGAGAAGAGCTTGGGCGCGTCCGGCGGCATCTCGCTTTTGGCGAAGAAGCCGCGGTCGGCGACGTTGCGCAATTCCTGCGCGACGCGCTCCTTGAGCGCGGCCATGTTTTCCGGCGTGATGCCGCCCTTGCAGCGCATGACGAGCGTGTTGTTAAGGGCTGCCTCCAGGCCATTGCTGCCGGAGTCGGCGATGAACGCATCGACACTCTGGCGCGCGGCCGCGTTCATGCGGGCCTGCTCCTGCCGCGCGAACGCGGTAATGCCCTTGACCATGTGCGCCTGGAGCGGTTTACCTTGCGCCATGGGCGTCGCCAGCATGGAGGAGGCCATGTTGGCGATGTGGTCGCCATAGGTCGCGCGCAGCGCGCCCAGGAAACGGCCCATGTTTTCCCGGTGAGCCGCGGCGGAAGTAAAGAAATTGCCGAGCCCGCCGGCGCGTTGCACCGTGTTGCCGGAAACCTTGAGGGCGGCATTGTCGCTCGCGTTCCGGGCGGCATCGACGAAGGCGTTCAGACCGATATTGACGTTGGTGACGGGCATGATGCGTTTCTCCAGGAGATGAATGGCATGAAAATCACACGCGCAGCATCGTCACGCCGTGGGGTTCCGCTGTCGGCGCGGTGGAGGAAGTCCCCGCCGCCTCGGCGGGGTCGGCGGCCAGGCAGCGATCCCGCCAGTATTGCGCGACGTGCAGGAAGTTTTCCACGAGCACGGGGAAATTCTCCGGCGTCAGGGAACGGATGTCCTTGACGATCTGCAGACAGGCAAAACGCCCTTCCTCGTCCAGGGAAAGCGCGCCGCCGCCGGTCTGGTGGAAGAGATACTGCCCGTGCAGAAGCGCGCGGTAACGCGCCTCCCGGTCGTCCTCCGGGATTTCGGCGAGCGGCACGGCCAGGAGTACCTGTTCGGCATCGGGCAGATACTGGAAGAGCAGCGGGAACTCGTCGAAATCACAATGAACCCGCGTTCCCTCCTCGATGGCAAGCGGCTCGCCCACGGCCTCGGACAGGGACTGGATGAGATGTTGAAAAAACTCTTGCATGATTCTTTCTCCAATGGAAATGCGTTTTCCTTTCGCCCGAGCCGGACGGCGAACCGGGTGACGGAGCGCCGCGCCGTGTTTTTCATCCGAGTATCCGGGAGACGGGGGAAGACAGGGCCTTCCCCCGCGCCCTTGCCCCTCCCTACGCGGGCCTGTTCAGAACCACGGTCGAGTGAATCCGTATCTGATCATCCGGGACACCAAGCCGGAATTCCGGCGGCGGCGGCGCTGCCGGAAGTGCCTCGTTGACCCATTCATCCCCGGTCTGCGCCGCTGCCGCCCAGTCCTGGGCGGCGACACGCGCCAGTTCGGCGCGCGGGATGGTGACGGTGGCGCAGTAGGTCTGCCGGCTGGCGTCTTCGTCCAGAGAGACGACCGATCCGTCCGGTCTCATGAACCCGTTGGGGACGGCCTGATAGTCTATGCGCAGCACGATGTCCTCTCCCACATGATCCACCGAGACATCCTGCCTATCCGAGCGTCTCGACGGGAGTAGCATGGTCGTTGTGTCGGTATTCGCTGCCGTATTGAGGTTGATGGGCAGTCTCTGGTTGATGATGCTCGCCAGGACGTGCATCTGCGCAAGCTCCCCGTCGCTTGCCGTCGAGAGCGTCGCCTCCGGGTTGACGAAACGCAGGAGATGCGAATAGAACACCTGCGCCCTGGTTTCCGGGGCGCTGGCGGGCAGATCGCCTCCGTTGGGAATGCTTTCACCGTCCAGCCGCACGTGCATGGCGCGGTCGACATCCTTGACGAACAGGCTGCCCGGGTTCGGGTTTCGATACCCCCTTGCCGCGGCCGCAGCCATATCCCCCTGAAACGCTCTGGTGCCGCCGCCGGAGAAGATGTGTTGCAGCCCTTCTCTCTGTTCGTCGGGGGGGATTTGGAAAGGGGTGTTGCCCACGGAGGGCGGCGACTCGACCGAATGGCCTTCCGCGTCCCAGACCGGCAGAGCGTGCGTGTCGGCGGGCAACTGCAAGCGGGAGCTTACTTCGGGTACATCGTTCCATGCCCGATCGAAGTCCGCGTCGGAAATTCCCGCCTGATGCGCGAGCGCCTGCGCGACTGCGGCATACATTTGGCCGAACGCCATGGCGGGGGCCGGGTTTTCGTCATGCTGCGCGTGATATTCCACGAATTCCCGCAAGGCGCGCGCCGCGCCGCCGGAGAGGAGATTGGTGACGCCTTCCCGATCGATGTCGGAACCGCGCGCCGCCATCCGGGCGACCGCAACGTCCGCCATGTACTGGGTCAAATTGCGCTGCAAGTCGGCATCGGCCCGCACGCCCGGCGGCAGGTTGGCGAAGAGGCCGGACAGCGTGTCCCCGATTCGCGTCAGCGCCTGGTGCAATTCCTGCAGCGAGGATGCGCTGTCGATGAGACGGGTGAGCGACGGTATCGCGTCGACCATCTGGGGAAACGCCGCGACCAGCGCCGCCGGGATTTTCTCGCCGCGCAGCATCTGCTGCCGGAGATAGGCGCCGTCTTGCGGGCGGCTCTCGCGCAGCTTTCCGGCTTCTGCCCAGGCGTCGCTCTCCAGCATGGCGCGGGTTTCCCGCACGAACGCCTCCCTGGCGTTTCGCGCATCGATCGGCGAGAGCATCTCCACCTGCGCGAGGTCGTTCTGTCCGGACAGGGCCCGCTTTACGAGCGTTTCCCGGAAAACCGCCAGTTCCGCGTCCGAAAGCGTATGCGGCGCGAGGGCTTCCCGCAGGGAGGCCGAATCGATCCGCTGTTCCGCCGTGGCCAGGTTGGTCACCCGCCGTTGCGCGTTTTGCGCGCTTTGCTGGCGCGCTCCATCCAGTTGCGCCGACGCACTCGAGAAGCTCTTGGCGTCGTCGACCAGCCTGGAGAGCAGTCTGGCTTGCAGACGCGGTTCCACATCGGCGGCGGAGACGATGGCGAGGCGGCGCTCCACCAGTTCGTCGATCGCGGCGCTCAGGGCGTTCCTGAAGAAAGCCACTTGCTCTTCGGGCTTCAGATTGCTCTTGACGAGGGCCAGTTGTTCCCGCGCGAAATTCGCGACGAGCTGGAAGTCCCGGTCGTTCAGACGGTGGACTTCCGGACGGTTCAGCAGAGCTTCCTGGCCGGGGTTTGCCTGGGCGCGCGCCGCGACATTGCTCGCCATGATCTGCATAGCGTTGTTCGGCTTCGTCGACATGCGGGAAATCTCGACATCCGCCTGTTCCCGGTTTGCCTTGGCGGCGAGCGCGTCGGCCCGTTCCATGAGGACACGGATCTTCGCGCCGGTGAGTGGCCGGTCGACGCGCACTTCTCCCAGCATGGCGCGGATTTGCTGGCTTGCGTTGCTGTAGTGCGGATCGTTGGAGAGCGCCGCTTTCAGGGCGTCCAGGGTTTGCGCGTTGGCCTGCCGCGCGCTGCCGATGCCGAGCGCCGACTTGATCCAGGCGCACTTTCCCGCCCGGACGATCCCGGGGGAGGAGGCGTCATTGGAGAGCCGCAGGTTGCCGTCGACCTGGAAGGCGTTCCGGAAACTGTCGAGGCTGGGCGTGTTCACAGAGGGGGGTTGTACCATGATCTCGTCTCTTTCCGTTCAGATGCGCAGACCCGGCCAGCCGCCTTCGAGCGGGCTGGGCGCCGCTTCCGGCGCGTCGGTGAGAATTTCCTGAATGCGGCGTGTCCAGTCCTTCGCCTGGCCCACGAAGCATTCGAGATAGCGATAGAGCGCGTCGCCCTCCAGGTTGCCGGAAAAGACCTGCCCCGAGAGGACGATGCTATCCAGTTCGGCATGAAGGCCCAGAGCGAGGCCGCCCGTGTCCCGGCCCAGGCAGTTGGCCTCCAGCAGCGCCGTGTAGAGCGGCAGCGCTCTGGGGCCGTGCTCCGCCGCGCCGACGACGGCATAGAGGTGCGCGGTCTTCGCCTCCTCGGACCATTGCAGGGAAAAGAGCTGCCCGTCGATCTCCAGCATACAGGCGGACGCCTCGTCCAGCGCCAGATCGGGGATGCCAATGGCTTCGCCCAGGCGCGCGAGAATCGGTTGGAAAATGTTGGATTCCTGTTGTGCCATCGTGTCTTGCTCCTCGTGGGTAAAATGTCCGGCTCCCCGCTCCGGGAGGGAGGGCGTACCCGCCCGCCGGAAACGGAGGATTGGTTTTGCCTCAGCCCAATGATCTTCGCGCGCGTCTGGTTCTGCGCCTGCTGGATGGAATCCTGGGCGGCCAGTGCCTTTTCAGGATGTCCGGCTCCCCGCTCCGGAAGGGAGGGCGTGCCCGCCCGCCGGAAACGGAGGATTGGTTCTGCCTCAGCCCAATATCTTCGCGCGCGTCTGGTTCTGAGCCTGCTGGATGGAATCCTGGGCGGCCAGTGCCTTTTCGATGAGTTCCTTGAGGCTATCGTCGATGTCTTTGAGGGAATCGCGCATTTCGCGCAATTTTTCCTGATCGGCGTCCATTTCCTTGATTTCGGCCTGGTAGAGAGTGCCGTAGTAGTCGCCGACGGCCTTGGGGATGCTTGCGAAGCCGCTGGCGGCCTGGCCCACGCCCTGGCCCTTGGTGTTGAGGGCGGTGCTCTGCGTGGTGTTGGGATTCTTGAAGGCCGCGCCCGCCATGCCCGCCTGCGCCGCGCCGCCCGCGATGGTGAGCGCGCCGCTGACGACGGCCATGGCGAATTGGACGGCGGCCATTTCGCGCATCTTGTCGGCCTGTTCTTCCATCGAGGCGACGACCGCTTCGGTCGCCGCGTGACGCAGTTCCCGGTCCTGCTCGCGCTGCTGCGCCGCGAATTTGGTCACGAGACTCATGACCAGCGCGCCGGGCGAGGGCATGACGCCGAATTCGGCGATGCGCGCAACGTCCGCGCCGTTGGGCGGCGCAAGCTGGGGCAGACGCTTGCTGATCTGGTCGGCGACCAGATCGAAGCTCTGCCCGGAGCTTGCCGCTTCCAGCAAGAGAGTGTCGACCTGATTCTGGCTGACGCCCTGACTGCGCGCTTCTTCCAGCAGATTTTCATAGATTTGCTGGTTGAAGTTGGGAATGTTCGAGACTGTCGATACCATGATTTTTCTCCTTTATGCCACGGCGGGCGGCTGACTGGTGAGGATGGCCGCTTGCGCCTCCGTATTGCCCTGGACGATTTCCTGCACGCTCGCGAGCAACTCCTCGGCGCGTTTCATGACGGCTTCCATGAACTTGGTCTCGATGTCCTGGGCCTCCATGATGCGTTCGAGAATCGCTTCCAGTTCCTTTTGCGCGGCCCTCGATTCGGTGATGGCCTTGTCGAAGCCCGCGCTGACGATGGAAAGGCCGCCCTGGGCCATGGTGGTCAGGCCGCTGCCCAGGCTGGCCAACTGGCCGATCCGGGCGGCGATATTGATCACCTTGCCGGCCATCTCCGCCGTCTTGGCGGCGGATCCCGCCGCGCCCGCGCCCAGGCTCAGGACCGCGCCGATCACGGTGATGCCGATTTCCACGCCCATGCCGATCCACTGCGCGGTTTCCTCGTCCGCGCCGCACTGCTTGGCGAGTTCGGCCACCCCCGCGGAAATGCTGTATTTGCCGTCGGTCGCCTCGCTCACGATGCTGTTGATCGTCATCGTGAGCATGATGGCCGCGCCCACGATCAGGAGGGGATTGGCGGTGGCGATGGCAACGGCGGCGGTGGCAACGGCGGCGATCGCGCCCAGCACCATGCCGATCCACTTGAACGCCTTCATGAACGGGGAGAGCTTTTCCTGTTCGCGCAGCTTTTCGAGTTGCGTCTGGAGTTCCTCGATTTTCTTCTGGCTGGCTTCCTCGCGTTCCGCCGCCTTGGCCTTCAGGGTTTCCAGCCCGGTCTTGGTAGTGATCTGGCGGGTTTCCAGGCCCACCGCCTTCACCAGTTCTTCCAGGGAAATGCTGCCCGCCAGCAGCGGCGCGATGAGCTTGGGCAGTTCCTCGAACAGCGTGTTGATGAAGTCGTCCGCCGCGGTGTCGACGGGCGGCAGGTTCTCGGCGGTGCCGTCGCCCCCCCCGCCCACGTTTCCCGTGGCCGGAGCGTCGACTTCCGGGGTCGTCGGGTAACCCGAGGGCATACCGTTGAGAGTCACTGTCGTCATTTCATTCTCCTTTGCGAATCAGATCGAGCAATGCTTTTGCCCGATCACGGTAGTTCTGGTGAACACTGTCGTCGGGCTTGCCGAATTCCAGGGCCGCGTCGAAGAGGGCGATGGCGTTTTCCTTGTCGCCCAGTTTCAGGTAGCAAAGCCCCGCATGGACCGAGGGCGCGGGGTCGCCCAGGGCGCCGGCGATCGAGGCCATGTTGTAGGCGTCGATCGCGCCCGCCAGATTGCCCGCGGCCTGGCGGCTGCCGCCCCGTCCCATCCAGACGCGCGCGTCGGTGTGGTCCTCGATGCACAGGGCGGACAAGAGCTTTTCCGCGTCCGTGTGGTTGCCCGCGCCGTAGAGGTTGTAGGCGAGGCCGTAACCCGCTTCGAGCGCCTCGGCGGATAAGCCGGCGACGTCGCCGATAGTCGCGCCCTTTTCCAGGCCGGCGAAGATCGCATCGATGAGTTCCGGGCTCGCGGCTTGCGGGGTGGGAATGGTGGCTGTCATAGTGTTTCCTTTTCAAGAAAAATGAATGTCGAAGTACGAGTGCACGTGGCGCCTTCCGCCTCGGGACGCATCCCCGGTGAGATGAAATGCCGCCGAACCGCTTTCCTTCCGGCGCAAAGTCTCACAACCGGAGCGCGCCGGGACGATTGCCGGGAGTGGCCGCGCCCGCCGGGGTCTTCGCCTCCCACCGGGCGTGGCCCTTGCGTTCCTCGCCGGCCCGCTTCGCCGCGGCGCGCGCGGCCTCCACATGCGCCTTCAGTTCCGGCGGCGGATTCTCCACATCCGTTCCCTTGAGGAAATCCTCCGTCACCCCTTGCGCCTTCAAGAGCGCGTCGAACTGCCCGTTCAATTGGGAAATCTCGTTGGACAGACGCTCGACCGCTTGCTCTTGTTCGGAAAGTTCCTGTTCCGTGAATGCCATGATCCTCGCTCCTTTGATCGAAAAAACCGAATGTTTGTAATTGCCCGAAATAAGCCGCCGAGGGGCAAGCAAACGCTGTGCCACATCCATTGGAAGCGTCGGGAAACACAGGCCGACCCATTGAAAACAAATGGATATTTTCCTCTTTCGTCTTCACCGGCGATTCCCGCGGAGCCATCCCGGCGGGAGCAAATAAAGTTGGCACCGGAGGAACGCGCCTGGAGGCGGAGGCGTTTTTTCGCGGACGGGGGCATTCCTTCGGCCCATGCGAAACCGGGCGGATCGGAACGAATCCGGCGGCATGGCGCCGCCGCCGTCCCCTCCCCAGGCGGGCGCCGTGGAACTCACGGCGTCATTCTTCGAGTGGCCGGCCCCTCGTTTCGGAGCGTCGTGGTTTCAGGGCGCGAACGCGCTCATGTCATTGAAAGCCCCGGCACCTCCAGCGCGCCGCACAACCTCGCCATGCCGTAGGCGTCGATGGCCTTCTCGGGATTCCCCATGCCTTGCAGGCTGTCGCCCAGCCCCATCCAGAAACGGCGGTCATCGCAATCATGGAGGCAGAGGCGGAGGAACACCACGGCCGCGTCGGAATAATTGCCCAGGGTGGCCAGGCGGCGTCCCAGGTTGTGGAGGATTTCCAGTTGTTCCCTGGGGATGCAGGAGGACTCCCCTCCCCCGGCAAGGATCGAGACGATCTCGTTGACGTCCGGGATGACGCGCGGCGGCGATCCCGCCTTGACGATGGAGAGCGTGGGAATTTCCATCGGAAACGGGCCTTGCGTCACGAAAGACGCGCTGGGATGGGCACGTGGCGGGGGGTGGGGAACGCCACGCCCGGCGCGGGATTGGCGCGGGATTCCTGGATGCCTGTGAAAGACGGTGCCACCGATTTCATTTGTCAGCCCTTCCCCCGGAAACCTGATGAATGAAACGTCATGTCCATGCGTGAACCGAATCCGCATGAATCTTTTGCGGACATTCTATCAGAAGCGGCTTTCCCCCGGCTCTTTCACGCGCCCGACCGCCAATAAAATTGGCGGTCGGGGAGGAGGCTGGCCACTGGACACGCGCCCGCGCGACGCCGCCAAGCCATTGTTTTGTGAAGCAGCGCTTCGTTCGGAAATCCATGCCATCCACTCTGGAATGAAATATGCTTCATGAGCGGCCATTTGCGCTTTTCCGCCGCGATTCGGAACGAGGACACGAAGGTTTCGGGGTTGCGGCCTTCCCGAAAGCGGAAAGCAAGGAGAGCTTTTGTGGTGAATACGGGCAGCATGATCGACAGCCGCGCTCGGAGCGTCCATCCGAACTCGCCTTCCGCGGGCGGGTCCGGGATCGGGAAGGCGGATGAGGAGATGGAGATGCGACGCGAGTTCGACCGATACTACCGCCAGGGAATGCCCGGGGACGCGCCGGAGATGGAGCGGAGCGGGGAAGGGAACGGCGCGCTCGCGCACGGGGCTGGGGAGGCGGATGAGGAGGCGCGGCGCGAGCCTGGCCGAGATCGCCATGAGGAGCGCCGGGAGGCGTCCGGAACCGGGGAAGTGGATGAGGAGGCGCGGCGCGAACTTGGCGGGTACCGCCATCAGGCGCGCCGGGAAACGTCCGGGGACGCGCCCGGAACCGGGAAGGTGGATGAGGAGTCGCGGCGCGATTTCGACCGCTACCGCCATCAGGCGCGCCGGGAAGCGTCCGGGGACGCGCCGGGGACGGAAGAAACGGACGCGGGAAAGAACCCGGAAATGAGTCTTTCCTCCCTGATCGGCAGCCTGTTCGGCGAGCGGCTGGGCACGGCGGCGTCCGCCGCGGCGGCCCCGGTCGATTCCGCGGCGCCGCTCCCGACGGAAGCCACGGTCAGACATCTGGTCGACCAGATTCTGGTTTCGCATCCCGACCAGGCGGGCGATCGGGAAGTCCGTCTCCGGGTGCGCGATTCCGTGCTGCCCGATACGGAAATCCGGCTCTCCAGAGGCGCGGATGGATGCCTGTCCGTCACGCTGGCGACCGGGAGAGGCGACGCCTTTCAAACGCTGGTCGCCGCGCAAATGGAACTGAAACAGGCGCTGGACAGCCGGGAAAACCAGGAAGTCCGGCTCGTCGTGCTCGACACGCGGGAATCCGGGAGGGACGGCGCAGACGGCGAGCGGCGTTCCCGCGGCCATATGGCTTACGTACCGGATGTCGACGATCCTGACGATGCGCGGTAATGCCGATGGGGCGCCCGTCTTCCCTCTATCGTCCCACGGCGTTGACGCCCGGAGTGGCCCGGCTGTGCAACGTCCTCGCTTCGCGGGCGGCGCTCGCGGGCGGAGGAGCGCTTTCGTTCCATTTCGAGCCGGAGCCGAGGGGCGGAACGGTGGCGGCAAGCCTCTGTCTCGAAGTGGGCGGCTTCATCTGGCGGCTGGAATTCCTCGACCTGGATTTTCTCCGCGCCACGAACGAGGCGCTCACCGAGACGGAAATCCTGTCTCTGCCGGAAGACTTGCGCCAGGCCCTTCTCCTCTTCTTCCTGCACCCGTATCTCGAACGTCTCGAAAAGGCGCTGGACACGCCGATCCATCCCCTGCCCACGCAGAACGGAGCGAATGCGGCCGCCGGGGACGCGACGCCCTTCTTCTTCACGCTGGCGCTCGCGCCGGAGCATACGGTGGACAAGGAAGCGCGGCGTCTGCCCCTGCGCCTCGGCGTTTCTTCCGGCAAGGGCGCATCCTGGCTGGCCGGACGGATTGCCGCGGCCTTCCCGCAGACTCGAAGATGCCCGGAGTGGGCGGGCTGGCACCTGCCCCTCACGCTGGAGGCCGGGCGCATGCGCGTACCCATCGGCCTCGTGCGGGAGCTGGCGCTTGCTGATATCCTGCTGCCGCAGCACTATCCCGCGAAGGAGGGCAAGCTCGCGCTGTTTCTCCCCAGCGGCGCGGGGTTCTGCCTCGACGTTTCCGACGGACGCGCCGTCGTCACCGATTCTTACCGCAATCAGGAGACCCTCGTGGCCGCTCCCGATCCGAACGCCCGGACCGCGCTTGACGCGCTGGAAGTAACGATTCATTTTGAACTGACGAAAAAACTGCTGCCGCTCACCGAAATCGAGACCCTCGCGCCGGGCCGTACCTTCCCCCTGAGCACGGACCCGATGTCCGCCGTGACGCTCACCATGGAAGGGCAGGCGCTGGCCACGGCCCGGCTGGTCGATCTGGGCGGCATATTGGGCGTGCAGGTCACCCGGCTCCTCCAGCCGCCGAAACCGAAGCCGGAAGCGTCATGACAAACGTCAGTCCCGTCACCCTCGTCATCCTGCTTTCCATTCTGGCGCTCCTGCCGTTCTTCCTGATGATGACGACCTCTTACGTGAAGATCATCGTGGTCTTCTCGCTGGTGCGCAATGCCCTGGGCGTGCAGCAGGTGCCGCCGACCATGGTGCTGAATGGCCTGGCCATGGTGCTCACCCTCTTCATCATGGCCCCGGTCGGGCTGGACACCTGGGAGCGGATCGAGCGGCGCGGCGACGTCGAACAGACGATCGCCGACCCGACCAGACTGGGGCCGCTTCTGGAAGCCGCCTCTCCGCCCCTGAGCGCGTTTCTGGAAAAAAACACGGACATGCGGACGCTCGCTGCCCTGAAAAGCTCCGCCCAGCGGATCTGGCCGGAACGCTACCGCCCGATACTGGAAGGAAACGGTTTCCTGCTCCTCATCCCCGCTTTCGTGCTCACCGAATTCACCGAGGCTTTCCGCATCGGCTTCCTGCTCTACCTGCCTTTCGTCGTCATCGACCTCATCATCTCCAACATCCTCCTGGCGATGGGGATGATGATGGTTTCTCCCATGACCATTTCCCTGCCGTTCAAGCTCCTCCTCTTCGTCACGCTGGACGGCTGGCTGAAAATCAGCCAGGGCCTGATGTATGGCTACTGACGAATCCCGGCGGACGAAGCGCGGCCCGCAGGCGATCCTTCTGCCCGCCACGCCGGAGCATCTCTCCGTCATCCACGCCTTCCTCGAATCCGAGGTGCCCCCGGAATTCCGGGGCGCGCTTTCCCGGATCAAGACGGCGATGGAAGAGTTGCTCATGAACATTTTCTATCACGCCTACGAGATCAAGGGAGAGGGAAAGGCGCAGATCAGCTGCCGGCTGGTCGATCTGGACGGCGCGCCGTTCTTCCGGGTCGGCGTGTGCGACTGGGGACGGCCCTACAACCCGCTTGCCGAGACGCCGCGTCCCGACCTGCGCGCGAACGTCGAGACCCGGCCCATCGGCGGGCTGGGCATCCACATCGTGCGGAAGGTCACGGCGCACTATTGCTACAGCCGGAATCAGGATGCCAATGAGCTGGAACTCTTTTTCGCGCCGCCCGCGGAGTGATCCGCGTCCCGGCCTCGCGCCGCGCGGGCTGGCGTGTCTGCTCTTGGCGTGGATACCGAGGATCGGCATGGCCGGGGAGATTCTCGGCATCTCCATCGAGATCACCGAGCGCATTCCGCATCCCGCGCTGGAGGAGTCCGTGCCCGTGGCGCATGAAAACCGTCTGGATGAAATGGATGTCTACGCGCTCTCGCCCGCCGCCATCCACTTGCGTCTACCCCGCATGGTGCCGCCGGAGGCGCGCGAGGCTTTCATGGCGGGCGGCGAGTCCCTGCCCGCGCTTCCCGCGGGTACGGCTTCTCCCGTGACCCGCTTTCCGGACTGGACGGCGTTCATCCACCGGGCCGCCCGGGACTTCGACGTCGCCCCGGAGCTGATCGCCGCGGTCATCGAAGTGGAATCCGCCTTCCAGCCCCGCGCCGTCTCGCCCAAGGGCGCCCAGGGCCTGATGCAGCTCATGCCCGCGACGGGGGAATCCCTGGGCCTCGTCGCCCCCTTCGACCCGGAGGCCAACATCCGGGCGGGCACCCGCTATCTCAAGGCGCAACTCTCCCGCTTCCCCAGCCTGGAGGAAGCCTTGGCCGCCTACAACGCCGGGCCGGGCAACGTCATCAAGTACAACGGCATTCCCCCGTTCGCCGAAACCAGGGATTTCGTGCGGCGAGTGATCCAGAAAACCGGGAAGTGAAGATCGCCGTGAAACGGCCCGCCGCAAGCCTCGCAACGGGCCTGTGGCCGCGCGCTTCCATGACGCGCTGGACGGCTCCCGAGCCGCCATTGCCTCTCCTTCTGCCGCTTGTGGGGACGCGCTGCCAACTGCCACCAAAGTTGGCGAAAACGCTCGCGGCGTCAGGCCCGGTGTCTCGTCGGCGCTCATAACGTGTTGAAAAATAAGAATCTTCATTTTGAGGAAACGGGCATGAGGCTTGCTTCTTCTCGTAGCAATCACGACGTTCGATGCGCGGTGGGGAAACTTGGCTGGACTGCTTGAATTCAAGGAAGGCGAAATGATGATTACGGAAAACGGAAAGCGCGCGGAAAATCCGTCGCGCTTGGGCGAGGACGCGCGGATGCCAGGGAGCGGCTTTCATGGCCTCCCGGTTTGACGCGGCGATCGCGGCGATCTGCGCGGAAAGCGGCTGGAAACCTTCCGCCCCGGACGCCGACGGGAAGGTGCATTTCTCCCTGAAGGAAATGGAGTTCACGCTGGCCGCGCCCGATGATTGTCACCTGTGCTTTCTCCATCCGCTCGTCACGCCCGCGCCCGACGAGGCGCCCGACGTCGAGGCCGAAAGGCTCGCCCGCATGGTGGTGGCGCGGGAAAGGAAGGCGGCCATTCTCTCCTTTTACGAGGGGACCTTCTATCTTCACGTCATGGTCGATATGGCGGCGACGCGCCCGCAGGAGATTCCCGCGATCTGCCAGGACTTTCTGAACGATTGCGACTGGTGGCGCCAGAACCATTCTTCTTTTACATGATCCGGTTTTCGGATCCCCAATGTTGGATAATGGGAGAATTTCGCGGCACGAAGCGACAATGAAGAAGGACGCCCGGCACGCATGCTTGCCGGGCGTCCGCTAGGGTGTTTCGGGGTTTGAATGCTTACATGACCGGAGAAATTCAAAGACGGCCATTGCGAGGGGTTTCTCGCCGTGGCGGTTCGACACATCCCTCATCGATCGCTTTGCTTGCCGCGAGCCAAGGCGCGGCGGTATTCACGCAAAAAATCTTCCCTTGTGTTTTTTATCTGTTCGTCGTTCTTTCGTCCTTTCTTCCCGCCGCCGCGGACGAAAACCGCGCCCTGTTGTTTGCCACGCCCTACACGCATTTCTCGCAGCAGGAGCCGTTGGCGGCGGTGCTCTCGGATTTCGCCCGCGCGCAGGGGTTCACGGCGGCGGTTTCGGAAAGACTGGAAGGCACGCTGAGCGGACGTTTTGAAAAGGTCGCGCCGCTCGCCTTCCTGGAAAGCCTCGCGCGCGCCTTCAACGTGCGCTGGTACGTGCTGGACGGCACGCTTCATTTTTACCGCGCCGACGAAACGCAGCGGGTGTTCATCGCCACGCCGAACCTGGGCGACAAGGCCGTGGCGGCGCAACTCGTGGCGCTGGGCCTCGTTTCCGGGCAGTTGCCGCTGGAAAATCCCCAATCCGGCAAGGGGTTTCTGGCCGTGCGCGGGCCGCCCGGCTATGTGGCGCAGATCCAGTCGGCGGTGCAGGCGCTGGAAAAGGCGTCGGACAAGAGCGTCATGCGCGTCTTCAAGCTGAAATACGCCACCGCCGATGATTTCACCGTCGAAAACACGGGCCGCAACGTGACCATCCCCGGCGTCGCCAGCATCCTGCGGGCCATGGTGCTGGGCCGGGATGACGCCGGGAGCGTCGGTTCCGTCGTGCGGACGCAGCGGGCGACGGTCTCCCGCCTGAAGGGCACCGGCCTGGCGGCGCAAGGCCGGGCGGAGGCCGGCGCCGCTCCCTCCGGGGACGTGGCGGGCGAACCGGAGACGCGCAGCGCCGGCATGTTGCGCATCGTTGCCGATCCGCGGGTGAACGCGGTCGTCGTGCAGGATGTGCAATCCCGGATGCCCTACTATGCGCAGGTCATCGCCGACCTGGACCGGCCGACGCATCTGGTGGAAATCCACGCGGCCATCGTGGACATCGACAGCAATTTCAAGCGCGACCTGGGCGTGAGCTGGCAGGGAGAGCATGTGAAGAACCCGGGGGTCAGCAGCGGCATCGACATTTCCACCCCGGAGAGCGCGTCGGGACTCCTGCCGGGGGCGGGGGCGCTCGCCGGCGGCGGGCTGACCCTTTCCACCATCTATACCCACGGTTCCAATTTCTTCCTGGCCCGCATCCAGGCGATGGAAAAGAACGGCGCGGCGCGGATGCTCGGCCGTCCTTCCGTCCTCACGGCGGATAACCTGGAAGCCACGCTGGAGAACATCACCACCTACTACATTTCGGTCAGCGGTCAGGAAGAAGTGGATCTCTTCAAGGTAGAGGCGGGCACCGTGCTCCGCGTGACGCCGCACATCATCGAGAACGAACAGGGCGTGCCCTCGATCCGGCTGGCCGTGACCGTGCAGGATGACCAGGAAAACGCCGTGGACACGACTCTGGTCGGCAGCATGGCGATTCCGCCGATCAAGCAGACGAAGATCAACACCCAGGCCATCATCGACGAAGGGCAGAGCCTCCTGATCGGCGGCTATTATTTCGAGGAAAAGCAGGAAAGCCGGGATGGCGTGCCGGTGCTCATGAACCTGCCGGTACTGGGCGGCCTCTTCCGGACCACGACGAAGAACACGCGGCAGATGGAGCGTCTCGTCCTGATCACGCCGCGCATCGCGCGCCTGGGCGAGACCCGGAGTCTGCCGCCGCAGGTGACGGAAATGGACTTCGGACGCCTGCCGGGGCAGACGGATTACGCGCCCGCCGCCGCGCCGGAAGCGGACCGGGAGAGCGCGGAGGAAACCGCGCCATGAAGCCGCTCCTCGAACTGCGCATCCTGAGCGGCCCGGCGCTGGGGGCCGCCATCGAGCTTGGCGCGGGAACCTACACGATCGGCGCGGACGATGCCTGTGATCTCGTGCTGGCGGCGGACGCGAGCGTGGCGGGGCGGCATCTGGAATTACAGGTCCGGGAGCCGAAGGGTCTGCCGCCCGAAGTCTTCGCGCGGCCCCTGGAAGGGGAAATCGCCGTGAATGGCGCGGCGGTGATGGAAGCGGGCATGCCGCTCCTCCAGGGCGAAGTGCTGGGGCTGGGTTTCACCGCGCTGGCCTGGCAGCCCATCGGCGGCACCTGGGGCGCGATCACCCTGGCGCCGCTGGAATTCGCCCGCCTCACCATTCCCGAGACGGTGGAAACGGTTCAGGAAGTGGCGGCGGCGGAGAAAACGGACGACGCCGCCGTGACGGAACCCCCGGAGCCGGAAGCCTCGCCCGCCGGAGAAGAGGAAACCGCCGTCCGCGGGACGCGCCGGCCGTTGTGGGTCGGCCTCGGCATCGCGGTGATCGTCCTCGCCCTGCTTGCCCTGGGCGTGACGCTGGCCATTGCCAACCTGCCGCCCTCGCCCGAGGCGGCGGCGCTGCGTCTGCGCGCGGCGCTCGACGCGGCGGGTTTCCAGAAAATCCGGGTGGAACCGGGCGTGGCGCACGCGCTGGCGCTGCGCGGCATGGTGGAGAACGACCAGGAACTGCGCCGGGTCTTTCGTCTCGCGCAAGGTCTTCCTTTCCGCGTGCATGTCGCGGAGCTGCGCGTCGGAAACGATCTGCTGCGGACCATGCGCGAAACCCTGAACGCGCACGGTTTTTTCCCCGACGTGCGCTATGCCGACAGCGCCAATGGCCCCGGCGGCGGCCTCGTCCTCGCGCTCTACCTGAAGGACAGCATGGTGGAAACCGGCATGATTTCCTCATTGAGCCAGGACGTGCCGGAATTGGAAACGGCCCTGCGCAAGGTGGTCTACGCGCAAGACGTCGCGCCCGTGCTGGAACGGGAGCTCGCGCGGCTGGACCTGGCGGGCGAGCGGGCCATCTATCTTTCCGGCAAGGTGGTCCTGCCCTTCAACCTGGATTTTCGCGCGCAACAGGCGCTGGAAGTGGCGCTGGAGACCGTGCGGACCACACTGGGCGTGCCCGTCGTCTTCCAGGTGAGCGCGGACGATCCCGCGAGCGGCGCCGCCGCGGCGCCGGCGGACGGCACCCCCGCGGACGTCCCGCCGGACGGCAGTCTGGACCTCGCCGGGAAATCCGGCGGCTCCGCCGCGCCGGACGCCCTGGGCGGCCTGAAGATCATGAGCGTGACCCTCGACAGGATTCCCTTCGTGACCATGAGCGACCAACAGAAATTCTTTCCCGGCGCGGTGCTGCCGAGCGGCGCGACCCTCGTCAGCATCCATCCCGAACGCTTGGTTTTTCAGAACGGCGCGGATACCATCACTTATTCCTTGAAGGAGGAACCATGAGCAATGGAACTTTTGTCTCCGCTTTCGATGTGTTTGAGAACGGCAAGGGCGCGGCCGATCCCTCCCGGCTGCGCGCGCTGCGTGAAGAGCTTTTTCAGCTTGCGCGCGGAATTCGCCGGAAACTGGATCAGGGTCTGCCGGCTTCCGAAGTCGCCGCCGCAAAAAGCCTGCTCGCGGCGGCGGAGGTTGCCGAAAACGTGGTGGAAAGTCTTTCCGCCTGATTTTTTGAACTGTTTTTTCATTGAAAGGAACGATCATGATTGGAATGGCTGGAACAAGTGGCATGTCTGATGCAGTACGACAACTGATGGCAGCGGTGAGTGACCGGAGTTCTTCCCTGAAAGATGAAATCAATACCGCGACCAATGGAGAGGGGGAGTTGGAGCAGAAACAGATCCTGGCGCTGCAATTCAACATCGGGCAATACAACGCGCTCCTGGAAGCCGCCTCCAGCATTGCCAAGGGGACGACGGACATGCTGAAGACCCTGGCGCAGCGCACGAGTTGAGCAGAGAGACGTCATGACGACCGAACTGATCGACGACTCCCAGCTCGCCCGCCTGGTGGACGTGGGACTGGCCGCCGCCCATCTGGGCAGACCCGGAGAGGCGCGCGCGATTTTCGAGAACCTGCTCGCCGCCAGACCGGAACACACCCCCGCGAAAATCGGGCGGGCCTTCACTTACCTGGTCTCCAACGATTTCGGGAAGGCGGAGGCCATCCTGCGGGACGAAGTGCTTGCCGGAAACCCGAAGGACGCGGAGGCGCTGGCCCTTCTGGGGCTGGCCCTGAGTTTCGGCGGCAAGCGCGAAGAGGCGGCGCGGGCGCTGGAGCGCGTGCCCGCCGATTCGTCCGCCTCTCGTCTGGTGCAGGCGATCTCGGCCCTCGCGGTCTGAAAAGAGGGGAAGAACGGGATGCCTTCCTCGCGTTCGTCCTCGTCGTTCTCCGCGCGCTTGCGGAAGCTGGCATTAGGCGTGGGCCTCCTTTTCCTCCTCGGTTGCCAGCAAGAGTTGTACAGCGGCTTGCCGGAAGATGAAGCCAACCGGATTCTCGCCACCCTGCTGGAAAACGGCATGGACGCGAAGAAGGTCTCCCGGGGCAAGAACGGTTTTACCATTTCGGTGGAAAAAACCGATCTGGTTCGCGCCCTGAAAATCCTGGAAAACCACAGTCTGCCCAGGGAAAACTTCAAGAATCTGGGCGACGTATTCGCGGGCCAGGGCATGATCGCCTCGCCCACTGAAGAGCAGGCCCGGCTCGCCTTCGCCATCGAGCAGGAACTGGCCGGGACCTTTGCCAGGATCGACGGCGTCCTCACCGCGCGCGCGCACGTGGTGCTGGAACGCCACGACGCCGCCACGGGCACGGTCATCCCGGCTTCCGCCGCCGTTTTCCTGCGCCACCGCCCGGATTCCCCGGTGGCCGACCTCCAGGGCAAGATCAAGGAAGTCTGTGTCCGGGCGGTGCCTGGGCTGGTCTACGACAAGGTTTCGGTGATGCTGGTGCCGGTGCGCGCCGAAGTGCTCCTGCCCGACTCGCCGCCGACGGCGGAAGCCGCGAAAACCTTCTTGCCGGAGGGGCTTCTGGAGAAGCTGCCCGCCGATTGGCTACAGTTCGCTCGCCGGCAAACTTTCTCTCCGGGCCTCTGGGGAGCGCTGCTTGCCGTTCTCCTCGTCTTCCTGGCGGGCAGCCTCGTGGGATTCAGGAAATACCGGCAACGCCGCCGCGCCGGCCAGAAGAAATCCGTCTGAGGACGTGTCCGAGCATGCCGACCCGCTTCGATGCGCTGCTGGGCAACCCGGCGCTCTTCCACGCCGCGCTGGAATTCAACGATGGCGCCCCGCGCGGCGATTCCGACGCCGCGCGGGACCTCCCTCGGGAGGAAGGGGAAAAGGCGCTCCCGCCGCGCGAAGCGTCGAAAATCCCCTCATCCGAAGCGTGGGCGGAGCGCGCCGCGCACAGCGATCTTGCGGGCCTGTTCGCAAGTTTCGCAAAGGACGGTCACGCCCAACGCCGCCTGTGGCGCTGCATTCGCACCGTCGCGCCCCGCTGGACGGCGCCGCCGGCGGCGGCGTCCAGGACGATGATCTGGTGTTTCGCGCCCAGGCCCAACCGTCTGGCCTTCCTGCCGCCGCCGCTGCTTGCGCGCCTCCAGCTCTACTGGAACGCCGCCGTATGGGCGGAAGACCTGGCCCGGATCATCGAGCGGGAGCGCCTCGCGCGGATCATGGCGCGGATCGGTCCGGAAGTGTATCGCTATGCCGTCCGGCGTGGCCGCTTCCAGTTGGGGGGGCTGCGCGCCCTGTTCCGTCAGGACGGCAAGGCGGAAGAAAGAACCGGCGAACAGGCCGGAGACGATGCGAGAGCCGGCGGGAAAACCGGGATCGGGCAAGAGGCCGGCGAAGCGCAATGGCTGGCGGAAGGTTTCCGCCGTCCCGGCGAACGGATGCTGGCGCTCTGTGTGGCCCAATGGCCGGAGGAATTGCGCGTCGCCTGGGAAAACCGCTGGCGGCGCATCCGGCCCGAAGCGCCGCCGCCAGTGGACATCGCCCGCTTTCCCGCCCTCTGGCCCTGGGTGGAGAGAATTCTTTTGCAGGAGGTCGCGCCCGAATGGCAGCCCTGTTTCAACTCGTAGACAAGCGCATCCTGCCCGCGCCTGGGCAGCTGCGCATCACGGCGAAGGAAACGGCACTCTTCCTCGAAGCCGAACAGCTCCTCGCCGCCGTGCAGGAAAAAGAGAAGGCCATCCAGGAATCGGCGAAGAAACTTTACCGGCACCGTCACGCGCAAGGCTACCAGGATGGCATCATGGCGGGCAAAATGGAATATTCCGCCAAGATACTCGAAACGGTGATGAGTTCGGTGGAGTATCTCGAAAGCCTGGAGACATCCATCGTGCGGCTGGTGGGTGAAGTGACGCGCAAGCTGATCGGCGAGATGGATCACGACGAAGTCATCGTGCGGCTGGTGCGTCAGGCGCTCAATTCGGTGCGTGGCGAGCGCAAGGTGCTGATCCGGGTCGCGGCGCGTGACGAACCCGCCGTGCGCCGCGACCTTTCCGCCCACCTGCAACTGCGGGACGGCGGCGCATCCGGCTTCCTGGACATCCTCCCCGACCCCGAGCTGCCGCCCGGCTCCTGCATCCTGGAGAGCGAAATGGGCGTCATCGAAGCCAGTCTGGAAACCCAGTTGAAAAACCTGGAAAAGATTCTTTTGAAGCACGTCAGGAATGCCTGAATCAGAGGACAGGGATTGGAGAGGACAGAAGACAGAAAAACCCATCGCTCGGTTTTTCCTTCCTCACCCGGCGCGACAGCGCCGCAAACGCCTCTGTCTTCTGTCCTCTCAAATAGCTGTCCTCTGAAACTGATTTGCCCAAAGCACGGAATACGCGCATGATCATCCCTTCATCGCGCCACGGTACGAAACCCCATGCCTCGTTCCATTACTCCGCACGACGCGCTCTTCAAGAAATTCCTCGGCCATCCCGAAACGGCCCGGGATTTTTTGGACATCCATCTGCCCAAGCCTCTGCGCGCCCTCTGTGACCTCTCCACCCTGCGCCTGCAATCCAGTTCCTTCATCGAACCGGACT
>JAITAJ010000321.1 GCA_031284185.1 Accumulibacter sp.
GAGGCGGAATCGATCAAGCGCGATGAGCGCAACGACCGGCGCCGCGAGGAAATCTGGCCGATCGTGCGTCCGGTGTTCGAGAAGATGGCCTCGATCGTGGAGGCGCACTTGCGCGGCCCCGCGCGGGAACATGCCGTCGATGCGCTGTACCTGTCCGGCGGCTCGTGCGCGATGCCCGGCGTGCGGGAGTTGTTCGCGCGGATTTTCGGCGGCATGCGGGTGATCCTGCCCGGACATCCGCTTTATCTCACGCCCCTGGCGATTGCCGCCCACGGGCTTTTTTCCGGAGAAGGCGCTTGAACGAGCGGGATATCGGCGAGGTCGTCCATCAGACCATCGATCTCATGAATGCCCAGGCGGTACGGGAATTTTCCGTGCCGCCCGCCACGCTGATCGGCCCCGGCGCCATCGCGCGCATCGGCGAAGCCATCGCGGCGCGGGGGATGGGGCGCGTTTTCGTGGTCATCGACGCCATGCTCGATCAGGCGGGACTCGCCGAGGGAATGTTCCGCTCCTTGCGGCGGCACGCCGTCGATACCGTCGTGTGCCGGCAAAAGCCGGGCGAACCGGAAAGCGAGACGGTGGAGACGATCGCCGCCAGCCTGGCGGAAGCCCGCTGCGACGGCGTGGTGGCCTTCGGCGGCGGCTCGACGCTCGACGCGGTGAAGGGCGCCGTCATCCTGGCGGCCCATCCGGGATGGAACGTCCGCCGGATGGCCGACGCGCTGGAAGGCTCTCCGGGCGCTCACGCCCCCGGAGAGTGCCGCCGGCTGCCGTTCATCGCGGTGCCGACCACGGCGGGCACCGGCTCCGAGGCGACCAACGTCACCGTCATCACCGACTCGCAGGCGCGTGTCAAGCACCTGATCCTCCATCCCGACATGATTCCGGACCTCGCCGTGATCGACGCCTGTCTGACGCTGCGCGTGCCGCCCAACTTCACGGCGGCCACGGGGATCGACGCCCTGTCGCACGCCATCGAAGCCTACGTGGCGACGCGCGCCACGCCGCTGACCAGGGCGCTCGCCTATCGCGCGATGACCCTGATCGGAGAGGCCCTGCCCGTGGCGGTGGGGCAAGGCAGCGACGTACAGGCGCGCGAGTCGATGATGCTGGCCGCCTACATGGCGGGGATCGCCTTTTCCAACGCCGGCCTGGGGCTGACGCACGCCATGGCGCACCAGATCGGCCCGGCCTACGGCATTCCGCATGGCGTCGCCAACGCCATCCTGCTGCCGTCGGTCATGGACTTCAACCAGCTCGTCTGCAAGCAGGCATTCGCCGAGATCGGACACGCCCTGAGCGGCAACCTTCTCGCGCCGCAACAGGCCATCGACCACGTGCGGCGTCTCATCGCGGAAATCGGTCTGCCGACGAATCTGCGCGACGCGGGCGGCAAGGCTTACGATTTCGCGGACTTCGCGCGCGCCGCGCTCGAAGACCCCAGCCTCAGAACCAATCCGCGCACGGCCTCGGCGGCGCAGATCGTCGAAGTCTATACGCGCGCCCTCGAACGCTGAAGACCGAGGATTCTCTTTGAAGCGCCCATTTCAAGCCAGTCTTACGATGAGGAGGAACTATGGATAGCATCAACGTCATCATCATGTGGATCATGATGATTTTCATGGGGCTCGCGGCGCTGGACCGCATCTTCGATCAATTCGGCGGCGCCGAGGAGGTTTTGGGAAAAATCGGCCTGGGAGGTGTCGGCCGGGGCATCGGCGGTTCGGGCAAGCAGTTCGAGGAAGGCTTCATGGCGATGGGCGCGCTGGGTTTGGCCATGGTCGGCGTGATCGCCCTGGCGCCGGTTCTCGCCAACATCCTGCGGCCCATCGTGGTACCGATCTATACCGCGCTGGGAGCGAATCCCGCGATGTTCGCCACCACCCTGCTCGCCAATGACATGGGCGGCTTCTTCCTGGCCAGGGAACTGGCGGGAGGCGACGTGGCGGCCTGGCTCTATGCCGGCCTCATCCTGGGCGCGATGATGGGCCCGACGATCGTGTTCTCGATCCCGGTGGGACTCGGCATCATCGACAAGGAAGACCGCCGTTTCCTTGCCATGGGCATCCTCGCCGGCATCGTCACCATTCCGCTCGGCTGCATCGCCGGCGGCCTGACGGCCATGGCCTCGAACATCGTGGTCGACGGGCAGCCGGTCGTCTTCTCGATGCGCATGATCCTGATGAACCTGATTCCGGTCATCATCATTTCGATCTTCATCGCGCTCGGCCTGAAGCTCATCCCCGAGAAGATGATTTCGGGATTTCAGATCTTCGCCAAGTGTCTCGTCGCGCTGATCACCGTGGGCCTCGCCTGCGCGGTGCTCCAGACCACGCTCGGCGTCACGGTCATTCCCGGCATGGACCCGATCTTCATGACGGGCGACGACAAGGCGGGCGTCATCATGCGCGCGGTGGAAACCATCGGCTACATCGCCTGTGTCCTGCTCGGCGCGTATCCGATGGTGTTTCTCATCACGCGCTGGTTCGGCGATCAACTGATGAAGATCGGTTCCCTGCTGAGAATGAACGACGCCGCCGCCGCCGGCATGGTCGCCACGCTGGCGAACAACATCCCGATGTTCGGCATGATGAACAAGATGGACGATCGCGGCAAAGTCATCAACGTGGCCTTCTGCGTCTCGGCGGCCTTCACTTTCGGCGATCACCTGGGCTTCACCGCGGCGAACATGCCGCCGATGATCTTCCCGGTGATCGTCGGCAAACTCGTCGGCGGCGTGACGGCCGTCTTCGTGGCGATGATGGTGGCACCCGGGTCAGAGGACAGAATCTTGAGAAGATAGAAGACAGATGAGTTTGCGGCGCTTCGCGCCGGAATGAGGACGTAAAACCGGGCGCTCTGTTTCTCTGTCTTCTGAACTCTGTCTTCTGGACTCTGTCTTCTGGACTCTGTCTTCTGAACCCTGTCTTCTGAACTCTGTCTTCTGAACTCTGTCTTCTGAACTCTGATACGTCTTCTGAAAGGGATGAATCGGGTGGCGAGTTCCTGGCGGATCCACAGTGTTGGCATCGACATTGGCACGACTACCTCGCAGGTGATTTTCTCTTGCCTGGAGGTGGTGAACCGTGCCGCCGTGTCGCAGGTTCCCGCCTACGAGTTTTCCCGGCGCGAGATTCTGTACGTCAGCCCCGCCGTGCCGACGCCGATCGACGACGACGGGCGCGTGCGCGAGGATGAACTGCGCGATTTCGTTCTGGCACAATACGCCGCCGCCGGATTCGATACTTCGCGGATAGCCTCCGGCGCGATCATCATCACCGGCGAAACCTCCAAGGCGCGCAACGCGCGCGCGACGATCATGGGGCTGGCGGAACGCTTGGGAGACTTCATCGTCGCCACCGCCGGGCCGCATCTGGAATCCGTGATCGCCGGCCAGGGTTCCGGCGCGTCCGAAATGTCGCGCTCGGGCAACAGCCGCGTGCTGAACATCGACATCGGCGGCGGCACGTCGAATTACGCGGTGTTCGAGGCCGGACGGGTGGTCGACACGGCCTGCCTGAACGTCGGCGGACACCTGATCGAACTCGGAAGCGATGGCCGCGTCCGGCGCCTGCGCCTGCCGGCGCGGGCCGTATGCGACGAACTGTTCGGCGCGGGATTCGAGGAAGCCGGCATCGATCCGCAAAAGATCGAGCGCCTCACGCGGCGCATGGCGGACCTGGTCTACGAAATCTGCGTCGGCGCGCCGTCCGGCCTCGCGCGGGAATTGTTGATGACGCCCTGTCTGCGAACCGGCCACCGCTATGACGCCGTTTGCATTTCCGGTGGCGTCGGCGCGTGTTTCTACCATCCCGAGACGGCGGATTCCTGGCTTGCCTTCGGAGATGTCGGCCCGATGCTGGCGGAAGCGCTGCGGCGGCACGCGGGCATGATCACCCTGCCGCTCGCCGAGCCGAAACACACCCTGCGCGCAACCGTGATCGGCGCCGGCGTCTACAGCCTCTCGCTGTCCGGCAGCACGATCTGGCTGGACAGCGGGCAGCTGCCCCTTCGCAACGTGCCGGTGGCCCATCCGCCCGGCGCCTGGCGGGAATATGCCGACGCGGAAGGAAAGCTCGCCGCCGACTGGTCCCTGGCCCTGCGGCGGATGGACATTTTCCCGGAGACGGACAGTTACGCCCTGACCCTGCCGATCGACATGCCCGTCGCGTATCGCGGCGTCGAATACTGCGCCGGAGAACTGGCGCGTTTCGCCGCCCAGCATCCCGCCCAAGCGCGTCCCCTGCTCGTCGTGGCGCGGCAGGACGTGGGCAAGGCGCTCGGCATGTTGTTGCAGGGCTACCTTCCCGGGCGGGAAATCGCCGTGATCGACGAAGTCCTCACGCGCGAAGGCGACTACATCGACATCGGCAAACCCTTTCTCGATGGAGACATCGTCCCCTTGACGATCAAGTCCCTGGCGTTTCCTTCCTGATCGGTCTCAGAGGACAGCGATCTGAGAAAACAGAGAAACCGAGCGCTCGGTTTTTCGTCCTCACTCCGGCGCGAAGCGCCGCATACCAATCTGTCTTCTCAAGTCTCTGTCCTCTGAAACTGTCCTCTGAAACTGTCCTCTGAACATGGCATCTGCGTGGGGGAGATTCGCCTGTCAACGGTCGAGCGCGATGTCTTCCTGGGAAACCGGGTCTTCGAGCGGTTCCACGTGGGTGATGACGGTAGTGCGCGGCAGCGCGTCCCGGATGTCGCTTTCCACGCGCTCGGCGAGATCGTGTCCGCGCCGCACCGGCCACGCGCCGGGAACCAGCACGTGCAGTTCGATGAAACGGCGCGCCCCCGATTCACGGGTGCGCAGCGCGTGGTAATCGATCCCCTCGACGCGGTAGCGCTCAAGGATGCCGACCACCTTGGCGTGTTCCTCCGGGGGAAGCGCGCTATCCATCAGGCCCAGGGTCGAATCGTGAATCAGCTTCAAGCCGGTCCACACGATGTTGACCGCCACCAACAGGGCGATCAGCGGATCGAGCCACGGCCGGCCGGACAACGCCGCCGCGCCGACGCCAACGATGACGCCGCCGGAAGTCCATACGTCGGTCATCAGATGCCGGGCATCCGCTTCCAGCGTCAACGAACGGTGTTCGCGTCCGGCGGCCAGCAGAACGCGCGCGACGCTCAGGTTGAATATCGAGGCCACGATCGAAACGCCCAGGCCGATGCCGATGTCGGACAGGACATGGGGATGCAGCAGGCGTTCGATGGCCGAGATGCCGATGGCGATCGCCGCGAACAGGATCAGCAGGCCCTCGAAGCCGCTGGAAAAATATTCGGCCTTGCCGTGGCCGTAGGCGTGCTGATCGTCGGCTGGCTGTTCGGCAATGGTCAACATGGCCAGGGCCATCATGGCGCCGGCGAGATTGACGAGGGATTCGAGCGCGTCGGAAAGCAGACCGACCGATCCGGTGAGCCACCAGGCCACCCCTTTCAGGGTGATGGCGGCGGCG
>JAITAJ010000345.1 GCA_031284185.1 Accumulibacter sp.
CAGGCATTACCCGAGCATCCCTTTCGAGAGGTACGCGGATGATGGTTTGGCGCACTGCTGTCGGCGCGCGTCCAAACTTACCCAGCGGCGCGCGTCCAAAATTACCCAGGGCGTTTAGCCGTATTTCATACACACGACCGATGCTCAGTGTAGCGCAACAGTGAGTCGGTGTCCTGCGGTGGTGTTCTGTTGTTGCGTGGGGGAATCCGCGGAGGGCGTAGCCCGAAGCGGATTTCCCCACGCGGCCGCCGTTCAGAACGGCTCGGTTTCCACGGCTTTCTTTGAGCGCTTGGCCTGCTCCCGCGCCTGGACACGCGATTTTGCCGATGCCGAACTCTGACGGAAGCGATACGAGTCGTTGCCGGTTTCGACGATGTGACAATGATGCGTCAGGCGGTCGAGCATCGCGGTGGTCATCTTGGCGTCGCCGAACACGCCGGCCCACTCGCCGAAGGTCAGATTGGTCGTGATCATCACGCTGGTATGCTCGTAGAGCGTCGACAGGAGGTGGAACAACAAGGCGCCGCCGGCCTGACTGAACGGCAGATAGCCCAGTTCGTCGAGAATGACGAGATCCATGCGCAGCAACGAGAAGGCCAATCGTCCGGCCTTGCCGGCCGCTTTCTCTCGTTCGAGCAGATTGACGAGGTCGATCGTCGAGAAGAAACGCACGCGCTTGCCATGGTGGGTGATGCCCGAAATGCCAAGCGCGGTGGAGAGGTGCGTCTTGCCGGTTCCCGTCCCGCCGATGAACACCACGTTGTGCGTGGCCTCGGTAAAGGCGAGCGTCGAAAGTTCCCGAATCAGATCGGCATCGACCTTCGCAGACGCGAAGTCGAAACCGGCCAGATCGCGATGCACCGGGAACTTGGCGGCGTGCATCTGGTAGTGGATCGAACGGACATGCCGATCGTCATGCTCGGCCTGCAAGAGATGCTCGATCAGCCAGCGCGAGGTCTGTAGTCCGGCGCTGTCGGTCGATGCCAGTTCGTCCCAGGCCGCGGTCATGCCATAGAGGCGCGGACTCTTGAGTTCGTCACCAATGTTACGCATGGCTCACCTCCCGGCGCAGACGGTCATAGCGATGCGGATCGGCCACTGGCGATTCTTGCAGGGTCAAGGCGGTTTCCACCGATGGCGTTGGTGGCGATGATCGCAAGCGGTTGAGGACGTTCTCGATATGTTCGGCACTCGCGTTGCCCGATTCGAGCACGCATTCCACCGCGACCAGCACGGCTTCCAAGCCATAGCGCGGAACGGCGGCCAACACCCGGGCCATGATCCGGTCGCCGCCTTCACGCTTGAGCAGCAGGCCGCGCAAGCGCTGAAGCGGTGTCGGCAGGTCTGCGAACGGCGCGCCGTTGCGCAAGGCGCCGGGCTTTCGCTCGATGAGCGGAAGATAGTGTTGCCAGTCGTAACACGCCTCGCCCCGTCCAAAGCTGCGCGCATGGCGGGCGACGATGGCTTCCCGGGCCACCAGATCGATCCGCTCCGGATAGACGCGGATGCTGACGATCTGCCCCGCCAGTTCGCACGGTGCCGAGTACCGGCATCGGTCGAAATTGACAAGACACGTGCTCGACACCTTGCCGACCGTTTCTACATAGCTATCGAAGGGAACGATCATCGGCATCAGGCTCGGCTGTTCCTGTTCGAGCAGCTCCGCCAGCGTCAGGCCGTGGTCGGGATGCTTGAGTTCCCGCCAGAGATGCCGGCACTTCGATAGCAGCCAGACGTTGAGTTCGGTGAAGGAACCGAATCGTCTCTCGCCCGCTTCCTGCCAGATGCGCCGCCGACTGTCCTGAACGTTCTTCTCGACGACGCCTTTTCCCAGCCACTGGCGACGTTGCAGAAATCCGGGTCGAACAGGTAGCGCGAAGCCATCGCGGCAAAGCGGGTATTGACCACCCGCTGTTTGCCTTTCTTGACCCGGTCGACGGCCGTCTTCATGTTGTCGTAGATGCCGCGCTTCGGAATGCCGCCCAAGGCCGCGAAAGCGCGGGCATGGGCGTCGAACAGCATTTCGTGGCCTTGCGTCGGATAGGCTTGAACGACGAAGGCGTGGCTGTAGCAGAGCTTGAGGTGCGCCGCGAGAATCTTGCGCCAAACGCCGCCTATCACCAGTCGCTCTTCGCTCCAGTCGAATTGGTGCGCTTCCCCTGGGGCAAATCGCAGCGGTACGAAAGCGCGCACACCCGCTTGACTCCCCTCCGAACGCCAACGGCGAATGAATTCGGTGACGCGACTGTAATCCCCGTCAAACCCTAGCGCTTTGAACTCGCCGTACAGCTTTCTCGCCGTCCGCCTCTCCCGAACGGCACGGCGGGCATCCACCGTAAGCATCCTCACCATATCGCTCGCATACGGGCCAATCTTGGTCTCGCCTTGACGCCGTCGGTATTTCGGTTCCACGCCCTCCGGCGCCTCCAGCCAACTCCGGATCGTCTTGCGCGTGATCCCCGTCCGCCTCTCTATCTCCAATACGCTCAAACCGTCCCGAAAGTACAGCCTCCTGACTTTCCCCAGCATGTTCATGGTGATCATCTCCTGGTTTCTCCGCTCCAAACACGGAACGGATAAGGTGAATCACCCTGGGTAATTTTCAGCGCGCACAACCCCTAAAATTTGGGTAATTTTCAACGCGCCTCAACAGTTTAGTATAATAAGTCCCCTAGAGACTTCAATATCCAGTAAAATTCCTGATAGGAGCATTTAAGATGGACTTCCCGATGCCGTTGCCGGTCGAGCGCGCCATTCGGAAGTTTGGCGGCGACATTTCCTTGGCGCGCCGGCGCCGCCACATCTCCCAGGCCTCACTGGCCGAGCGCATGGGCGCGTCCCTGTC
>JAITAJ010000039.1 GCA_031284185.1 Accumulibacter sp.
CTGAACGCTATCTGCAAATCCGGACAGCCCTGGCAGGAAAATTTCTCTCTCCCTTGACTTACTTCTCTTGGCGTAAAAAACTTGCTTTTGAACACAGTTGCTGTCTTCTCTAACCGCTGTCCTCTGAAACTCTGTCCTCTCAAACCTCTGTCCTCTGAAACTGAGCGCTCGGTTTTCTGTCCTCTGAACGGCGCGACAGCGCCGCAAACTTACCTGTCTTCTGTCCTCTCAAACCGCTGTCCTCTGAACCCGATTCCCCGGAAACGTCGCCGTGAAGCACGCGCCCTGCCCCGGAACGCTTTCGATGGCGAGCGTGGCTTCGTGGCGCTGCAATACGTGCTTGACGATGGAAAGCCCCAGCCCGGTGCCGCCGGTGGCGCGGGAACGGGCGGCGTCGACACGGTAGAAGCGCTCGGTGAGCCGCGGGATGTGCTCGGGCGCGATGCCGGGGCCGCTGTCGCGCACGGAAAAACAGGCGCCGCCGCCGGCTCGCGGACTCCAGCGGATTTCTATGCCGCCGCCGGGCGGGGTGTAGCGGATGGCGTTGTTGACGAGGTTGGCAAACGCGCTGTGCAGCTCGGTCGCCGCGCCCGCGATCTCGCCGGCCCGCGCCAGCGCGTCCGCGTCCGGGAAGTCGAGCCGGTGCGGCGCGCGCGCTCCGGTGGCGAGCGCGGATAAGGCGCGAGCGTCGGCTTCGATCTGCCGGAAGATCGTCCGCACGGGCGTCCATTCGTCCAGGCCGGGCGGTGGGCTGCCTTCCAGGCGGGAAAGCGTGAGCAGATCGTCGACGAGACCACGCATCCGCCCGGCCTGACGCGCCATGCGGTCGAGGTAGTCTTGGCGTTCGCCGTCGGCAAGCGGCAGGGTTTGCAGGGTTTCGACGAAGCCCGCCAGCACGGTGAGCGGGGTGCGGATTTCGTGGGAGACGTTGGCAACGAAGTCGCGCCGCATGGCTTCGGCCTGCTCGAAGGCGGTGACGTCATGCGAGATCATGAGCAGACGGCCTTCTCCGTAGGGGCAGAGCCGCACGGACAGGCGCAGGGGAGGCGCGGCGACGCTGGCGGGACGGGTCAGCGCGAGGGCGCTCTCGAAGTTCCGCGCGGCGAGGTGGGCGACGAAGGCGGGATCGCGCAGAAGATGGGTGATGGATTGGGCGACGTCGCGCCGGGCGTCCAGACCGAAGTGCCGGCAGGCCGTCCGGTTGCACCATTCGATGCGGGTCTTTTCGTCGAGCACGATCACGCCGTCCGGCGAGGCTTGCAGACCGGCCCGGAGGTTTTCGAGGCGGTTTTCGCTCGCCCGCGTCAGGCGGGCCTGCCGGCGCAGCAGACGGGCGACGCGCTCCGAGGTGTCGCGCCAGATGCCGGACAGACGGGGCGGCGCGGCTTGCGGCTCTCCATGAAGACGGCGCAGCCAGCTCTGAAAGCGCAGAAAGCGCCAGGTGTCCCAGGACAGCCAGGCGAGGCCGCCCAGGACGATGCCGAGGGCGAGGCCGGTCGCCGCGCGCCCGAGCAGGCGGGCCAGACCCGCACCCGCGCCCATGAGGATGAGCAGGGCCGCCAGTCGGAAAAACAGGCCGGGCATGGCGTTCAGCCGCTCCGTTTCGCCGTCAGGCGGTATCCCGCGCCGCGCACGGTTTCGATCATGTCGCCCGCGTCTTGCAGGGCGTGGCGCAAGCGCTTGATGTGAACGTCGACGGTGCGTTCTTCGATGAAGGCTTGCCGTCCCCAGACTTCATCGAGCAGCCGGGCGCGGCTGTAGACACGTTCCGGGTGGCGCATCAGGCAGTGCAGAAGGCGGATTTCGGTGGGGCCGAGTCTGCGTTCTTCGCCGCGGTAGCGGACGCGGAGCTGTTCCACGTCGAGCGAGAGCGGCCCGGCGGTGAGTTCGCTGGCGAGCCGTTCGGGAGCGCGGCGGCGCAGGACGGCGTGGATGCGGGCGATGAGTTCGCGGGGGGAGAAGGGCTTGGTGACGTAGTCGTCCGCGCCGCCGTTCAGTCCGGCCAATTTGTCGGCTTCTTCGCTTCGGGCGGTCAGCATGATGATCGGCACGTCCCGCGTGCGCGGCGCGGCGCGCCATTGACGCGCGAGGTCCAGCCCGCTTCGCGGGCCGGGGAGCATCCAGTCGAGCAGGACGATTTCGGGCGCGGTTTCGTCCATCGCCCGGCAGGCGGCGTCGGCGTCGGCGGCGAGGGTGGCCTGAAAGCCGCCGTGACGCAGGTTGATGAGGATCAGTTCGGCGATGTCGGGCTGGTCTTCGACCACCAGCACGCGGGGCTTCAGGGAAAGCGCGGCGGCCACGGCGAAGCCTCAATGGACGACGGATTCGATGTGTAGCAGCGAGCTGTGCCGCACGTCGGTTCCCTTGACGATGTAGATGATGAATTCGGCGATGTTCTTGGCGTGATCGCCGATGCGCTCGATGGCCTTGGCGATGAACAGGAGATCCAGGCTGCTGCTGATGGTGCGCGGGTCTTCCATCATGTAGGTGATGAGCTTGCGCGTGAAGCCCTTGAATTCCTGGTCGATCAGGTCGTCTTCCTTGAGGATGGAGACGGCGGCGTCCAGGTCGAGGCGCGCGAAGGCGTCCAAGGCGCGATGGATGAGGCCGGACGCCAGGTCGGAGGCCAGGCGCAGGTCGCCGATGGGCATCTTGCGGGCGTCGCCGCCTTCGACGATGGACCTGACGCGGCGCGCGATCTTATCGGCTTCGTCGCCGGCGCGTTCCAGGTTGGTGGTGATCTTGGAGATCGCCAGCAGCAGGCGCAGATCGCGGGCCGCGGGCTGGCGGCGCGCGACGACGGCGGTCAGCGCGTGGTCGATGGCGACTTCCATGGCGTTGACCTTTCCTTCGGTCTCGATGACGTCGTTGACCAGGGAAAGGGAAAAATTCGCCAGCGCGGTGATGACACGCTGAATCTGCGTTTCGACCAGCCCGCCCATTTCCATCAGCTGCGAGGAAACGCCGTTCATGTCGCTGTCGAATTGGGATGAGAGATGTTTTTCGTTCATTGTGAAAGCTCCGGTTCAGAAGACAGCGGTTTGAGAAGACAGAAGACAGGGAAACCGAGCGCTCGGTATTTCCTCCTTCACTCGGCGCGAAGCGCCCAATTTCCTCTGTCTTCTGTATTCTGTCTTCTCTCCTCTGATCTCTGTCTTCTCTCCTCTGATCTCTGATCTCTGTCTTCTCTCCTCTGATCAGCCAAAACGCCCGGTGATGTAGTCCTCGGTTTCGCGCCGGGCGGGTTTCAGGAACATTTGCTCGGTTTCGCCGAATTCGACGAGATCGCCCAGGTACATGTAGGCGGTGTAATCACTGACTCGCGCCGCCTGCTGCATGTTGTGGGTGACGATGACGAGGGTGTAGTCCGCCTTGAATTCGGTGATCAGCTCTTCGATACGCGCGGTGGAGATCGGGTCGAGCGCGGAACAGGGTTCGTCGAGCAGCAGGATCTCCGGACGGATGGCGATCCCGCGCGCAATGCACAGACGCTGCTGCTGCCCGCCCGAGAGACTCGCGCCACTCTGTTGCAGCTTGTCTTTCACCTCGTCCCACAACGCCGCCTTTTTCAGCGCCCATTCCACACGCTCTTCCATGTCGACGCGGGAAAGCGCCTCGAAGAGCTTCACGCCGAAGGCGACGTTGTCGAAGATCGACATCGGAAACGGCGTGGGTTTCTGGAAGACCATGCCGACGCGCGCGCGGATCAGCGCCACGTCCTGCCGGGAGGAGAGCAGGTCTTCGCCGTCGAGCAGGACGCGGCCTTCGGCGCGTTGTTCCGGGTATAGCTCGAACATCCGGTTGAAGGTGCGAAGCAGCGTGGACTTGCCACAGCCGGAGGGGCCGATGAACGCCGTCACGCGCTTGGCCGGAATGTCGAGGCGGATGTTATTCAGCGCCCGGTACTTGCCGTAATAAAAACTCAGGTCCCGCACGGAGAGCTTGACCGGAAAGGGGGAGGCGTCCGGTTCGTCCCGCGCCGCCGCGCCGGGCGTGAGAATGCCGATCCGGGCCGTCATGACGAGGCGCCGCGCGACAGGATACGCGCCAGGACGTTGAGTCCCAGCACGATCAGGGTAATCAGGAAGACGCCGCCCCAGGCCAGACGCTGCCAGTTTTCATAGGGACTCATGGCGAATTGCAGGATCGTCACCGGCAGGTTCGCGGTCGGGCCGGAGAGTCCGTCCGTCCAGAATTGATTGTTCAGGGCGGTGAAGAGCAGCGGCGCGGTTTCGCCGCTGATGCGCGCCACGGCCAGCAGCACGCCCGTGACGATTCCGGCGCGCGCCGCGGCGAGCGTGATGCCGACGATGACTTTCCACTTGGGCGCGCCCAGCGCGTAAGCGGCCTCGCGCAGCCCCGAAGGAATCAGCGCCAGCATGTTCTCCGTCGTGCGGACGACGACCGGAATCACGATGAGCGAGAGCGCCACCGCCCCCGCCCAGCCGGAGAAGGCCCGCATTCTCACTACCATCGCCGTGTAGACGAACAGGCCGATGATGATGGAGGGCGCCGAGAGCAGGAGATCGTTCACGAAGCGGATCGTCACGGCCAACGCGCCGCGCGGGTTGTATTCGGCCAGGTAGACGCCGGACAGGATGCCGATCGGCGCGCCGATGAGCGTCGCCAGCGCCACCATGACGAGCGAGCCGCGAATGGCGTTCGCCAGCCCGCCCACACCCGGCGGTTCGTTGGGCGGCGGCGTATCTTGCGTGAGGAGCGCCAGGGAAAGGCTCTCGAAGCCGAGCCGCAGGGTCTCCCACAGAATCCACGCCAGCCAGAACATGCCGAACAGCATCGCGGCGAAGGCGAGCGCGAGCGCGGCCTGGTTGACGCGCTTGCGGCGGACGAAACGCGCCATGCGCGCGGCATCGTTTCTCATGCGTTTCTCCCTTCGTTCCGTTGCAGGCGCAGAAGCAGGAAGCGGGAACCGGCCAGCACCGTGAAGGCAATCATGAACAGCGCCAGCCCGAGATAGATCAGCGCCGCCTGATGCAGACCGGGCGCGGCCTCGGCGAATTCGTTGGCCAGCGTGGAGGTGATGCTGTTGGCGGCCTCGAACAGCGAGAGCGAGCCGAGCCGGTTCATGTTGCCGATCACGAAGGTCACCGCCATCGTTTCGCCCAGCGCGCGTCCCAATCCGAGCATGATGCCGCCCAGCACTCCCGTCCTGGTGTAAGGCAGCACGACGCGCCAGACCACTTCCCAGGTCGTCGCGCCCAGGCCGTAGGCCGATTCTTTCAGGAGTGGCGGCGTCACCTCGAAAACGTCGCGCATCACCGAGGCGATGAACGGGATGATCATGATGGAGAGGATGATCCCCGCCGACAGGATGCCGATGCCCACCGGCGGGCCGGAGACCAGCGCTCCGAGCACGGGCGTGTCGCCCAGCAGGGCTTGCAGGGGGTGTTGCGCGTAACGCGCCAGCACCGGGCCGAACACCATCAAGCCCCACATGCCATACACGATGGAGGGCACCGCGGCCAGCAATTCGATCGCCGTTCCCAGTGGACGCTTGATCCAGGCGGGCGCAAGCTCGGTGAGGAAAAGCGCGATGCCGAAGCTGACGGGTGTGGCGATCAGAAGCGCGATGGCCGAGGTCATCAATGTGCCGTAGATCATCACCAATCCGCCGAAATCTTCCCGCACGGGATCCCAGGCGTTGCGCGTCAGGAAGCCGGGGCCGAAGGCGCGGATGGCGGGCCACGCGCCGACGACGAGGGAAACGAGTATCCCCAGGAGCAAGGCCAGCGTCAGCAGGGCCGCGCCGCGTGCCAGACCGGCGAATCCAGAGGACAGAATCTTGAGAGGGCAGAAGACGGAAAACCCGATTCCTCGGTTTTCCGTCCCTTTCCCGGCGTTTCGCGCCGCAAACCTATCTGTTTCCCGTCTTCTCAAGTCGCTGTCCCCTGAATTCTCCGGCGCCTCGCGCCGCAAGCCAATCTGTCTTCTGTCCTCTCAAGTCACTGTCCCCTGAAATATGCGTCCGGTTTTCCGTTCCGCCTCCGGCGCCTC
>JAITAJ010000064.1 GCA_031284185.1 Accumulibacter sp.
GTCGTCTGCGTCTGAATGCCCGCTACAACCACGCGCTGAACGCAAGTCTCGCGGGCTATGTCGGCGCCGGCTGGGAAAAAGAGTTCGACGGCAAGGCCAAGGGCACGCTCACGACCCCGTTCTCCGGCACCGTCAAGCTCCAGACGCCCGAGCTGAAGGGAGATTCCGGCCTGTTGGAAGTGGGCCTCTCCACTGCCCCGCTCGCCAAGACCCCGCTGACGGTCGATGTTGGCATTCAAGGCTACTGGGGCCAGCGTGAAGGCGTCACTGGCGGTATCAAGGTGAATTACAGATTCTGAAAGATGATGTCTTGCGCCGTTACGTATTCGGTGGGATCGATTTACGTAGCGTGCGCATGGCTGAATGCGTGAAGCCCATTCTTTCGTAAAAAGCAAGCGCCGGGGCGTTGTCCTTATCGGCCAATACGGTGATGCGCGGCAGACCGTTGGCGGTGGCCCAGGCCACGACGTGTCTGACGAGTCGTTGGCCGAGGCCGCGTCCCCGGTGTTTGGCCGCGACGATCACGTCTTCGAGCAGGACGACGCGCCGGCCTTCCGCGGTGCTCACGGTCAGCAACGCATTGGCCATGCCGGCGGCGCGGCCATCGACGCGCAGCACGAACAGTCGCCCGATGCCGGGATCGTCGAGGATGAGGCGCAGACCGGCCAGTTGTCTTTCGCGCTGTGGCTGGAAATCGCTCTCCAGCGTGAATAGTTCGGCCAAAAGGTCGGCCATCGTTTCCAGATCGTCCGCGGTCGCAAAATCGATACGTGTTTCCATCTCTTCAACCAAGGCAGGAATTCCCCATGAAAAAACCGGCTGGGCGCCTCTGTCTCTCTGACTGATCTGCCGGAACTGACGAAACATCCGAAATTTATCCGTTTTGCCGAATTCAGAGGACAGAATCTTGAGAGGACAGAAGACAGAATCCTGAGAGGACAGAAGACAGATAAACATGCGGCGCTTCGCGCCGGGTGAGGAACGAAAAACCGAGCGCTCGGTTTCTCTGTCCTCTGTCCTCTCAAACCGCTGTCCTCTGAACCCTGTCCTCTGAACCCTGTCCTCTCAAACCGCTGTCCTCTGAACCCTGTCTTCTGAAAAGCCGCGCAAGTCCGTGAAGGTCGCTGCCGGGGCGCGTTCGGTGCGCAGTCGATTTTCCGGCGCTTCGGGATCGGCATGACCCAGCGCCATGCCACAGAGAACCCGTTCATTTTCCGGCAAGGCGAGCGAGCGCCGAACGGTGTCTTGCAGACAGGCGAACGCGAGTTGCGCGCAGGTGTCGAGACCGCGCGCCCGCGCGGCGAGCATCAGGTTCTGCATGAACATGCCGTAGTCGAGCAGCATCCTCTCCCCAAAGGCGCGGTCGATGGTGAAGATCAGCCCGACCGGCGCGTCGAAGAAGCGATAGTTGCGCAGCCACTGCTGGCTCATTTTCTCCTTGTCGCCCTTGGCGATGCCGAGCAGGGCGTAGAGGTCGGCGCCGACCTTGCGGCGACGGGAAAGCCACGGCTCGACGCACGGTTCCGGGTAATAGGCGACTTCGGCGTCGATTCCCGAATCCAGGTATTTGTCGATGATGGCCCGGCTCAGCTTTTCCTTTTCCGCTCCGGCCAGCGCGTAAACCCGCCACGGCTGGACGTTGCCGCCCGACGGCGCGCGCGCCGCGCGGTCCAGAAGCTCCAGAACGACGCCGGCGGGAACCGGCGTCGGCAAAAATCGGCGAATCGCGCGGCGGGCATGGAGGATGTCTTCAAAAGAGAGGGGGGCGCTCATGGGTTTACTCCAGGATTTCTTTCAGGGCGGCAACGAGGAGGTCACATTGCGCGTCGGTGCCGATCGTGATGCGCAGATGCTGGTCGATGCGCGGCTGTTTGAAGTGACGGACGATGATGCCGCGCTGGCGCAGTTGCGCGGCAAGATCCGCGGCGTCTCGCCGCGGGTGACGGACGAAGATGAAGTTGGCCGCCGATGGCAGCACGTCGAAGCCGAGCCGCTCCAGGTGGCCGGTCAGGGCCGCCCGGCTGCGCATCACGGCCCGCCGGGTTTTTTCCAGATACTCGCGGTCGGAGAGCGCCGCCGCGGCGCCGGCGATCGCCACACGGTCGAGCGGAAAGGAATTGAAACTGTTCTTGACGCGATCCAGCGCTTCGATCAGCGCCGGATCGCCAATCGCGTAGCCGATGCGCAGCCCGGCCAGCGCGTGCGACTTGGACAGCGTGCGCGTCACCAGCAGATTGGGAAAGCGGTGTATCAGCCCGATCGCGGTCGTTCCGCCGAAATCGACGTAGGCTTCATCGATCACCACCACCGATTGGAGATTGGCGGCGGCGAGGCGTTCGACGTCGCCAAGGGGCAGCGGATGCCCGGTCGGGGCGTTGGGATTGGCGATGACGATGCCGCCGTTGCTCCGCGCATAATCGTCGACGCGGATGGCGAAGCGCTCATCGAGCGGAATCCTTACGCTGTCGATTCCGTACAGCCCGCAATAGACGGGATAGAAGCTGTAGCTGATGTCGGGCAGCAGAATCGGCTGCCCGTGCCTCAAGAGCGCCATGAAGACGTGCGCCAGGACTTCGTCCGAGCCGTTTCCGGCAACGAAGACGTGCGCCGCGCTCAAGGCGAACTCGGCGAAACATTCGACCACGGCCTGCCTCAGACAATCGGCGTTCGGGTCTGGGTACAGGCGCAGGGAGGCGCCGTCGTCTCCGATCTCCCGGCGCATGGCGGCGATGGCTCGCGGCGAGGGCGGGTAGGGATTTTCGTTGGTGTTCAGCTTGACCAGGTTGGCAAACTTCGGCTGCTCGCCGGGGACGTAGGGGGTCAGGCTATGGACGAAGGGACTCCAGTAGTGACTCATGGCGGTATGTGGGAGGCGCGTGAGATGAGGCCGACAAGGCATCCAATGGTATCATGCGCGCACGATGAACGATCACGGAGGGCCGTCTGGCGATTCAACGATCATGCGGCAGGCAGAGACAACCCGAAATACGCTGGAAACCCAGGTGACCGCGCGTCTGAACCTCGACGGCACGGGGCATGGCTGGTTCGACACCGGCGTGCCTTTCCTTGAACACATGCTCGAACAGGTGGCCCGGCACGGCGTGATCGATCTCGATATCGAGGCGCGGGGCGACCTTCTCATCGACGCGCACCATACCGTCGAGGATATCGGCATCACGATCGGACAGGTCTTGAGCCAGGCGCTGGGCGACAAAAAAGGGATCCGCCGCTACGGGCACGCTTACGTGCCGCTCGACGAGGCGCTTTCCCGGGTCGTCGTCGATCTCTCCGGGCGTCCGGGATTGTCGTTCAACGTCGATTTCACCCGCTCGACGATCGGCGCGTTCGACCTCGAGCTTGTCCGCGAATTCTTTCAGGGACTGGTCAATCACGCGGCGATCACCCTGCACGTCGACAATCTGCGCGGCGAGAATGCGCATCACCAGGCAGAGACGGTGTTCAAGGCATTCGGGCGCGCCTTGCGCATGGCCGTCGAGCCGGACCCGCGCGCGACCGGGAGCGTGCCTTCGACCAAGGGCGCGCTCTGATGGGAAATCCGGGCGGAATGATCGCGGTCATCGACTACGGCATGGGTAATCTGCGCTCGGTACGGCAGGCGCTCGTCCATGTCGCCGGACGGCGCGAGGTCACGGTCACCGACGATCCGGCCGTGGTGGCGGTGGCCGAGCGGGTGGTCTTCCCCGGACAGGGGGCGATGCCGGATTGTATGCGCGAGATCGACGCGCGAAGATTGCGCCCAGCCGTGCTCGACGCGGCGGAAAACAAGCCGTTTCTCGGCATCTGCATCGGTTTGCAGATGTTGTTCGAGCGAAGCGAGGAAGGCGACGTGCCCGGCCTGGGCCTCTTCGCGGGGCGCGTTCGCCGCTTTCCGGCGGAGCGGATGGCGACCCCGGAAGGCGCCCGGCTGAAAGTGCCGCACATGGGCTGGAACCGGGTGACGCAGGATCGGCCGCACGCTCTGTGGAAGGGCATCGACGACGGGGCGCGTTTCTATTTCGTGCACAGCTATTACGTGGATCCGGCGGATCGGGCCTGTGTCGCCGCTACCACCCACTACGGCATCCCCTTTACCAGCGTGGTGGCACGGGATAATATCTTTGCCATTCAATGCCATCCCGAGAAGAGCGCGCGGTCCGGGCTGGCGCTGCTGTCCAATTTCGTCGAGTGGACGCCTTGAGGCGCAGACTCGGTTTCCGGTCATCATTTCCGTTTTGCTGAATCAAAATGTTGATCATTCCCGCAATCGACCTGAAAGACGGACAGTGCGTCCGTCTCAAACAGGGGCTGATGGATGACGTCACGGTGTTTTCCGATTCGCCGGGCGAACAGGCGGCCCATTGGCTGAAACAGGGCGCGCGCCGTCTGCACGTCGTCGATCTGAACGGGGCGTTTGCCGGAAAGCCCAAGAACGAAAAAGCAATCCGGGAAATCATCGCCGCCGTCGGCGACGAGATTCCCATCCAACTGGGCGGCGGCATCCGCGATCTCGATACGATCGAGCACTGTCTCGACAGCGGTCTCGCTTACGTCATCATCGGCACGGCGGCGGTGAAGAACCCCGGCTTCCTGCACGACGCCTGCGGCGCCTTCCCAGGACAGATCGTCGTCGGACTCGATGCCAAGGATGGCAAGGTGGCGGTCGACGGCTGGTCGAAACTGACCCGGCACGACGTGATCGATCTGGCCAGGAAATGCGAGGATTACGGGGTCGAGGCGATCATCTACACCGACATCGGGCGCGATGGCATGCTTTCGGGCATCAACGTCGAGGCCACGGTCAGGCTGGCGCAGTCGCTGCGCATTCCCGTCATCGCCAGCGGCGGCCTGTCCAGCATCGAGGACATCCGCAAGCTGCGCGCCGTCGAGGGCGAGGGCATCCTCGGCGCCATCGCCGGGCGCGCCATCTACGACGGGACGCTCGATTTTGCCGAGGCGCAGGCCGAGGCGGACAGGCTCGCGACGAAAGCCGGCGATGCGCCTCGTTGAGCGCGTGGGCGAATTGCCGTCCGACGACATCGAGCGCTCACGGAAACTCGACTGCGACGCGACCGGACGATGGCGCGAATGAAACACGGTCTTTTGCGGCTGAACCCGATCGCGCAAAGCGATGGCCGGGGGCAGATTCCGCGCATCGCGGTGAACACTGCCGCGTTGATCCTCTGCGGCGGCGAACAGACGGTGGATCGCCGCCTCGCGGGGAGCGACATCCGCGGCGGCAGGCGCGAAGCTCGGACCCGTGTCAAATCGACCGGCGGTTTCAGGGCCTGTCCGCGAGCATCGCGGGCAGCCAGTGGCCGGACGCTGGAAAAACTGCGCGGCGACCCGCCGACAAAGGCCGGACGGCCGCAATTTGAATTCTTGCAGGAACGAACCCGCGATGGCACTCGCCAAACGAATCATCCCCTGTCTTGACGTGACCGCTGGCCGGGTCGTCAAGGGTACCAACTTCGTCGATCTGCGCGACGCGGGCGATCCCGTCGAAATCGCCCGCCGGTATGACGAACAAGGCGCCGACGAGCTGACTTTCCTGGACATCACGGCCTCCTCGGACCAGCGCGACATCATCCTCTCCGTCGTCGAAGCCTGCGCCGCGCAAGTCTTCATCCCGCTGACCGTCGGCGGCGGCGTGCGCACGGTGGCGGACGTCCGGCGTCTGTTGAACGCGGGCGCAGACAAGGTGAGCATGAACACCGCGGCGGTCGACGATCCCGATCTCATCACGGAAGCCTCGTCCAAGGTCGGCAACCAGTGCATCGTGGTGGCCATCGACGCCAAGCAGACGGCGCCCGGCCAATGGGAGGTCTTCACTCACGGCGGGCGCCGCCCGACGGGAATCGACGCCGTCGAATGGGCGCGGCGCGCCCAGCGCCGGGGGGCCGGCGAAATCCTTTTGACCAGCATGGACCGGGACGGGACGAAGCATGGTTTCGATCTGGCCCTGACGCGCGCCGTGTCGGATGCCGTCGACGTGCCGGTGATTGCCAGCGGCGGCGTCGGCAATCTGCGGCACCTCGCCGACGGCGTATCGCTGGGCGGCGCGGATGCCGTGCTCGCCGCCAGCATCTTCCACTTCGGTGAATACACGGTGCGCCAGGCCAAGGAATACTTGCGTGAACGCGGCATCGAGGTACGGCTGTGAGCGCCGCCGGTCCAGACGACCGCCGGCCTTGGCCGGATGCCCTGAAATGGGACGAGAATGGCTTGATTCCGGTCATCACCCAGGACGCCGCGAGTGGCCGCGTGCTGACGCTCGCCTGGATGAACAGGGAATCCCTGCGCGAAACCGTCAGCCGCGGTCGCGCCGTGTACTGGTCGCGGTCGCGGCAGCGCTTGTGGGAAAAGGGCGAGGAATCGGGCCACTTCCAGAAAATAAGAGCGATCCGCGCCGATTGCGACGGTGACGCGCTGTTGCTGTCGGTCGAACAGGTGGGCGGGATCGCCTGCCATACCGGGCGTGAGAGCTGCTTTTTCCGTGAGCTGAGAAACGAGCGCTGGATTCCCGTCGACCCGGTCCTGAAGAGTCCGCGGGAAATATACGGCTCATCGTAAAGCCGGCGCTACCGGCGGGGGAGGCCAAGGCTACGAAGTCGCCCCTGCAAAATTCTTTTTTCTGTCCGATTCCCCGAGGAAGCTCACCCGGCGAACCGGCGCTGCCGGAAACCCGCCAGGGCATCGATCAAAAAGCAGAGCGCAGCCCGCCAGCCCCAGGCGCAGTACCGCCCGCATCAGCCAGCGCGGGTTGTCGCCCGCCGCGCAGAGCACCGTGTGCAAGGTATCGCCCAGTTGACCCGCAAGATGGCGGCGATTCATCCGGCGATCCGCCTTCAAATGCCCAATGACCGGCTCCACCGCCTGAGGCCGCTTCAGCCATCGGCGCCGGCTCAGACTCGGGCGCTTGGCCTTCCCCCGATGGATGATCTCGACCTCCGGGTTCTCCCGATCCACGCCGCGAAACCCCAACTCCACCCCCACTTGTCTGGGTTTCATCCCCGCGTCTTCGAGCAGGATGCCCGCCTGTTCCCGTTGTTCGTTGAGCGTGTGGCCATCATGGGGATTGCCCGGAAACGCTCTCGCGCCCACGATCAGGCCCTGCCCGTGGGTCACGG
>JAITAJ010000160.1 GCA_031284185.1 Accumulibacter sp.
ATTTCTGTCCTCTGTCCTCTGTCCTCTGTCCTCTATCCTCTGACTTCTGTCCTCTGTCTTCTGAAACCTATCCGTTTTTCTTGAAAACGATATAAAGCAGGTAGACGAAAGCGATCCAGACAGGAACGGCCAGCACCGAATGAAGCATTCCGAAGCCGGGCGTTGCCATGACCGCCAGAACGAAAACCACGAACGCCAGACAAAGATAATTTCCGGAAGGATACAAGAGGGACGGAAATATCGTTTTTACGCCGTCTTCGTCCTTGCTCTTGCGAAAGAACAGATGGGCCAGACTTATCATGGCCCAGTTGATGACCAGGCCCGCCACGACGATCGACATGGCTTGCTTGAAAGCCTCGTCCCAGTGCGGCAGGAAGTAGTTCAAGGGCACGACCATGAAAGTCAGCAAAGCCGCCAATCCTATGCCCATTGTCGGTATTCCACGAGTGTTCAGTCTCGAAAACATTTTCGGAGCGTTGCCCTGGCGTGAAAGCCCGAAAAGCATTCGGCTCGTGGCATAAACGCCGCTGTTGAATACCGAAAGCGCGGCGGTCAGAATGACGAAATTCAGGATGCCGGCAATATTCCTGAATCCTATGTCCGTGAATATCATGACGAAAGGGCTTGACTCTCTGGTGAGATGGCTCCAATGATGAAGCGAGAGCAGAACCGCTATGGTTCCCATATAAAAAACCAGAATGCGGAATAACACCTGATTCGTCGCCCTGGGTATCGTTTTTTCAGGCTCATCCGCTTCGGCCGCCGCGACCCCGACGAGTTCGAGACCGCCAAAAGAGAACATGATGATCGGCACCGCCATGATCAGTCCATGCAGTCCATTTGCGAAAAAGCCGCTCTTGTCCCCCGCGCCCGCGGGCGCTTCCCAGAGATTTCTGACGGTCGCGCCGGGCACTGAACCCGTATCCAGAAAAAGTATGTACAGTCCGAAAATCATCATTGAAATGATCGCGCTTATTTTTATGATGGAAAACCAGAATTCCACTTCGCCAAATACCTTCACCGTTGAAAAGTTTATGGCATTTACGATGATGAGGAATATAAGCGCGCTTATCCACGTGGGAAGTTCCGGAAACCAGAACTGCATGTAAGCGGCAACGGCCGTGAGTTCCGATATGCTGACCATCACATAGAGCATCCAATAATTCCAGCCCGCCAGAAAGCCGGAAAAATCCCCCCAATATTTATGCGCGAAATAACTGAATGAGCCGGCGTTCGGTTCTTCCGTCATCATCTCGCCGAGCTGGCGCATTATCAGAAATGCCAGAAAACCTACGACCGCATACCCGACGAGCACCGATGGACCGGCCAGGAATATGGCGGAACCCGTCCCCAGAAACAGACCCGTTCCGACGGCTCCCCCCAGCGCGATGAGCTGAATGTGTCTGTTCTTCAAGGCTCTGCGCAGTTTTTCATTGCTCATTTTATTTTTCCTTGTGGAAGTTCATGGGAGGCTTTCACGGGACCTGAAGCCGAACGGGAAGTGGGAGGAAAATCGCCCGGCTCACGAAAATCGGGATCGTCGTCTGCCCCGGACCTTCAAGCCGGATGGCGAAGGATGGATACGACGCGGCGCATCGTGGCGGAAACGCGCGGCAAACACATGGCGGAAGAAATCGATGGCATCGCGGCGCGCTCCGCGTCGGGCGCGAAGACAGGGGGCCGCTCCTTGCGGGGCTGTTCGGCCGACCGGCTCAATCGGGCGTTTGCTCTCCCCCGAGCGCGGCCAGTAAATCGTCGAACAGGCGGGCGAGTTCTCCGGTCATGAGCGCGAAGTCCAGATCGAAGCGCTCTTCCTCGTTCTCCGCCTGCCCCTCCGTCGATTCCTTGAGGATGTCCAGAAAACTCAGGCGTTTCAGCCGCAGCTTATCGTCCAGCACGAAGGATATCTTGTCTCCCCAGGTCATCCCCAGGCGGGTCACGATCTTGCCGGCCGCGATATGCGCCGGAATTTCCTCCCCGTCCAGCGGGTGCTTGGCGTAACGGACGACGGCGTTCTCCGCCGAACGCAACTCCATGTCCTGGTCGATGGAGAAGCCGGCGGGCGCTTTCCCCTCGGCGATCCAGCCCGTCATCGCCGAGGACGGCGACTGCGAGACTTTCAGGGGCGAGAGGGGAAATTTGTCCACCGACTTGCGCAGAGATTCGATCAACTCGTCGGCCTTGGCCGGAGCGGCGGCGTCGATCGACAGCCAGCCGTTGACCGGGTCGATCCAGCAATGGGTCGCGCGTTTGCCGACGAAGGCATGCGGCAGCAGTTCCAGGGTTATCATTTCATACAGATCACGAAGCTCGCGGCGACCGATGCGACGTCCTTCATTCTCTTCGATGAGCCGCGCTCGATCCTTGACGTGTTGTTTGACGACGGACGACGGCAGGAGTTTTTGTTCGACGCCGAGGGCGATGAGCCATTGCCGGTTGACGGAATGCACCAGCGGGCCGTCCGCGCGCGGAGAAACCCAGCCGAGACTCGACGGAGCGGCGCTGGCGCAGGCCAGCAACGGGTGGATCGAAAGCCTTTCTTCGAGCGTTTCCACCGTCAATTCGCCGGGGTTCGGCAGCCGAAATATCTGGAGATTTCTGAACCACATACCAATTAGACCCAAAAAGTGGCAAATTATAGGATATTCCGTCTTTGAATTACGGGTGACCGGGCTGGTTTCGCGTGTATCGTTCGCGGTTCGTCTCCGTATTTTCGGCGATTCACGGGCGGAATCAGCGCCGTGCGGAGTTTTCCGGGATTATTTGAATAAGGAGGGAACAGTGGTTTTTGATACTCAGATGAACGACATGCAGCCAATCGACATACGCCGCCGGATTCGGGAATTGCAGTCCATCCCGGAGCGTGATCGCACCGATGCGGAATGGGACGAGCTGAACGAGCTGGAAATTCGGACCGCGCCGGGGAACCGCGATTACGACCGGACGCAGGATCGTCAGGTCGACAGGCGTCAGAGCACGGCGATCGGGCAGGGGAGGCGGGTCGAGCGGAACAATAAGCTGCAAGGCAACAAAAGCGGCAACCTGCTTCGGCAGAAATCCGACGGCCTGTCGGAAGGGCGTATGCTCAAGAGGCAGCATCGGCGTCCGAAGCGACCGGACGATCAGGCAGGCATGGCCGGAGGGCCGAATGCCATGCCGAACCCGATCATCGTGGAAATACCGTCCAACGGTGGAAAATCGGAGGGATGAGCCGGACGCCTGCCGCCGCGCATCGCTGCGCCACAGGCGGTCATGGCGGGGTTCATTCCGGTTCGTGCTGAAAACGAGCCGGCGACCGTGCGAACGGCACGGCAAGGCAAAGCAAAGTCGGAAATGTGATTTCAGTGAAGGCTGACGCCGATGGAATCGGCGTTGGGCCGGAACCGGAATTCACTTCCCGCTCACGCTGACGCCGATGGAATCAGATATCGGTCAGCCAGAGGCACTTTCCCTTGCTTTCGTTCTGAATCGATGTCAATAACCGGGCGTGTTCGGCCAGTTCCCGTTCGCTCGCCCTGAGAACTGCGCGCGTTCGCCGGGTTTCGGCGCGCGCGTCCGTGGGGAAGGGCGTCGCGGGTGTCTCCAGGGGGATGATCTTGTCCTGATCGATTTCCATGATCAGGCTTTCCTGACCCCGCGTCATGGCCATGTAGACTTCGGCGAGGATTTCCGCGTCGAGCAACGCGCCGTGCAGCGTGCGTTTCGAGTTGTCGATGCCGTAGCGCTCGCAGAGCGCATCGAGATTATTCTTCTTGCCGGGATGCAGCTCTTTCGCCAGGCGCAAGGAATCGAGCACCGCGGGGCAGACGGTTTCGATCGGCGCCTTGTCCAGCAAGGCCAGTTCCGCGTCCAGGAAGCCGATGTCGAACGGCGCGTTGTGAATGACCAGCTCCGCGCCGCGCACGAAATCGAGAAACTCCTCCGCGATATCCGCGAAACGCGGTTTGTCCTGAAGAAATTCGAGGCTGATGCCGTGCACGTCAAGGGCGCCGGCATCGATATCGCGCTCGGGATTCAGGTAATGGTGCAAATGCCGCTTGGTCAGGTGGCGGTTCCGCATTTCGACGCAGCCGATTTCAATGATGCGGTGCCCCAGCTTGTGCTCCAGGCCGGTCGTCTCGGTATCGAGAAATATTTGACGCAAAATCTCACCCCTTCGTTTGCAAATCCTTGATGCCCGGTAATTCGTCGATTCCCCGGTTGGCCAGCCTGTCCGCGCGCTCGTTGCCGGGATGTCCGGCATGGCCCTTGACCCAGATCCAGGCAATGTCGCGCCGCTCGCACAGAGCGTCCAGGCGTTGCCACAGATCGATGTTCTTGACCGCTTTTTTGTCCGAGGTTTGCCAGCCGTTTTTCTTCCAGTTATGGATCCACTGGCTGATCCCCTTCTGCACGTACTGGGAATCGGTGTGAATTTGCACGGCGGCGGGACGTTTCAGCGCTTCCAGCGCGCGAATGACGGCGGTGAGTTCCATCCGGTTGTTGGTGGTATTTTCCTCACCTCCCCAGAGTTCCTTTTCCACCGTCCCCGTCCGAAGCAACACGCCCCAGCCGCCCGGCCCCGGATTCTCACGGCAGGCGCCATCGGTGAAAACAGTGATTGCCGATTCAATGACCATGTTTCTCGCTTCCTTTATGTATCAGCGGCTGGAGTGTTTTCGCCTCGGGCTTCGCCGCGTTCCAGGCGGGCAGGATCAAACGCATTCCCCGCACGCGCTTGATGGCGCGCAGGAGATAGACGCCGCCGGCGAAACTCCACCATCTATCGCCCGCCATTTCCATGAAACGCCATCGCCTGATCCATCGCGCCTGGAGGCAGGGCGGCGCATAACAGCCGAAATTCCCGCGGTCGACCTCGAAATTCAGAAGCTGCAACCAATCCTTGAGACGCAGGACGGACAGGTAACTGCCGCTGAATGGAAAGGCGCGTGGACGATTCTGCAACTTTCTGCGCAGTCCCCACAGCGAGATCGGGTTGAATCCGGTGATGACCAACTGCCCGTCGGGTATGAGTATGCGTTCGACTTCCCGAAGTATCTGGTGGGGGTCGTCGTGAAACTCCAGCGCGTGCGGCATGACCACCAGATCGATGCTGTTGGCGGAAAATGGCAGCTCCCTCAAGTCGCACAGGACGTCCACGGCGCCCGACTCGCCGGCGATCCGGCGCAAGGGTATCCGGTTGCGGGCCAGCAGCCGCCGCTGAGGCAAGCCGAGTTGCAGCGCGTTATAGCCGAACAGATCGTCGACCACGGTGTCGATTTTCTGCTGCTCCCAAGCCATGACGTAAGATCCCTGTGGCGTAGCGAGCCAATCCTCGATCCCGCGTATTGACATTTCCCGCTATTCTTTCAAAATCACTCAATGTTCGATGTGACCCGAATTCCCGCGCTCAAGGATAACTACATTTGGCTGCTGCGCAAAGGCGCATCGGCGGTCGTGGTCGATCCCGGCGACGCGGCGCCCGTTCTCGATGTCCTGCAAAAGGAATCGCTCACGCTTTCCTCGATTCTGATCACCCATCACCACAAGGATCACCAGGGCGGTATCGATACGCTGCTGGCGCATTGGCCATCCGCGAAAGTCTTCGGCCCGGCGCAAGAGTCTATCACAGGCATGACCACTCCCTTGCGGGGCGGCGAGCGTCTTCACCTCGTCGCGCTGGGTCTCGACCTCCAGGTCATGGCGGTTCCCGGCCATACGCTCGGGCATCTGGCGTACTACGGTGAAGGCCGCCTGTTTTGCGGAGACACCCTGTTCGGGGGCGGCTGCGGGCGTCTTTTCGAAGGCGCGCCGCTGTCGATGTGCGAATCCCTGGCGCGGCTGGCCGCGCTCCCGGACGATACGCGGGTCTATTGCGCGCACGAGTACACCGAAGCCAACCTGCGTTTCGCGCTTGCCGTCGAGCCGGGGAATCGCGCCTTGCGCCGCCGTGCCGACGAGGTGGCGGTGATACGCGCCAAGGGCCTGTCGACCGTGCCGTCCACGCTTGCCGTGGAAAAGGCCACCAACCCGTTCCTGCGCTGCAAGGAGCCGGAAGTCGTCGCTGCCGCGCGCGCGCGTGGAATCGCGGAGAACGACCCGGTGGCGGTGTTTGCCGCGCTCAGGGAGTGGAAGAATTCGTTCTAGCCGGGAAAAAGACGGGGGGAGGGCCGGATCGCAGCGGCTTTGATTGCAGGGCCTATGTTTTTCTGATTGTCGCGCGCTGGCCCTATTCTTCACACTTTGCGCATCGAGATCGAGAAGCTCGTCTTTGCGCCACCTCCCTGTCTGGTATGGGCCGCGCCAAGCTGATTTTCCTGAAGCTCGCTCCAAGGCGCTCACCCTCCTGATCCGGTTCGTTCCATTTGGCAAGGTACGAATGTGTCGTTCGCCATTTCGGAAAATCCGGGGCAGGCATCCGCCACTGGCAACCGCTTTTCAGCAGATACAGCGCCGCGCAGAATACTTCATACAGATCAGTCGTCCGCGGCTCGATTCGCTTGCGCGCACTTTCCAGCTCCGAACGGAGCGGCTCAAACACCTCTTTGCCGACATCCCTTGGATAGTTTTTCCTCCTCCGGCAATAGGCGCTGTTTCAAGTGATCGTGGACGGCCTCTCAGAGAATAGAGAAGACAGAGAAACCCAGAACTCGGTTTCCCCTCCCTCACCCAGCGCGAAGCGCCACAAACTGACCTGTCTTCTGTCCCCTCCAAGCTCTGTCCTCTGAACAGCGCGAAGCGCCGCAAACTGACCTGTCTTCTGTCCTCTCCAAGCTCTGTCCTCTGAACCCGATCGCTCGGTTTTCTGTCCTCTGAACGGCGCAAAGCGCCGCAAGCTAATCTGTCTTCTGTCTTCTCTATTTGACTGTCTTCTGACCAGCTGTCATCTGATGCCTGATCTGTCCGTAATAGGCCCCCGGGCCATGCTTGCGGAAAAAATGCCTGTCCAGCAAATGCTGCGGCATCGGTGGCAGATTCGGGTCGATCCGCAGACTGAACATGGCCATGCGCGCGACGAGTTCCAGCACGGCGGCATTGTGCGTGGCGGCATGGGCATCGGCGCCCCAGGCGAACGGCCCGTGGTTGGCGACCAACACGGCGGGCACGTTCTCCGGGTCGAGGTTCCCCTCGCGGAAACGGGCGACGATGGACAAGCCGGTTTCCGCCTCATAGCGGTGCGCGGTCTGCGCTTCGCTCAGGGGACGGGTACAGGGGATTTCACCGTGAAAATAATCGGCATGCGTCGTGCCCAACGCCGGAATGCCCCGGCACGCTTGCGCCCACACGGTGGCCCACGACGAATGCGTATGGACGATGCCGCCGATCGATGGGAAATGGCGATACAGCTCGACATGGGTCGGCAGGTCCGACGACGGACACAAGGCGCCTTCGATGACCCGGCCCTCGGCATCGACGACGACCATGTCGCCGGCCTTCATCGTTTCGTAAGGCACGCCGCTCGGCTTGATGACGATCGACCCCGTGGCCGGATCCCGACCGCTGACGTTGCCCCAGGTGAAGTCCACCAGACCGAGGCGCGGCAGTTCCAGATTGGCCGCCCACACCGCTTCTTTCAATTGTTCCAGCATCAGGCATAACCTCCTTGTTGCAAGCGTTCCCCGACCCATTGCCTGGCCCGGAGGATTTCCTTCAGGGGATCGACGGTTTTCTCGGTCCACATCTCGACCAGAAAAGGACCGGCATAACCGAGATCGAACAGCACCTTGAAGCAATGCGCGAAATCCACCGTTCCCTCGCCGAAGGGCACGTCGCGGAACGCGCCCGGAAAGTTCGGGCCGACCGGACGGGTCTCCTTGACGTGAATTCCAACGATGTGTTCGATGCCAAGCCGAAGCTCCCGCTCGACGTCGTTGCCCCAGGCCGTCAGATTGCCGAGATCGGGATAGACCAGCAACCACGGCGACGGCAGGCGTTCCTTGAGCGCGAGATAGCGGGAAATGGAATTCATGAACGGCGTATCCATGATTTCCACCGCCAGCGTCACCTGATGGCGCGCCGCCTCGTCCACCGCGCGCGCCATTCCCGCATGATAGCGCTCGCGCGACGCCAGCGTCGACGGCTCGTAATAGACATCGTATGCGGCCAGCTGGATCACCCGTATCCCCGTGTCGCTGGCGAAATGGATCGCCTTGCTCATCAACTCCCGGGCCTGCGCGCGGATCGCCGGATCGGCGCTGCCGAATGGAATCCCGCGGTGCCCGGACAGGCACATCGTCGGAACCGGCATCCCGGCTTCGAGCGACGCCCGGACGAACTCCAGCCGCTCTTTCGTGGACCAGTCCAGACGCGCCATGCGTTCGGGCGTCTCGTCCACGGAAATTTCCAGGAAATCGTATCCGGCGGCCCGCGCCGCGTCGAAGCGTTCGGCCCAGGCCATGTTCTTCGGCAGCGCTTTCTCGTAGATACCTATCGGATTCTTCATGTCGGACATCCTTTGCGGGGGAGTTTATTCAGGCAATGATCAAATGCAAGGGGGCGAAGGTACAAAGTGATCGATACAGGGTTCCATGAGAAATATCCACTCAACCCGAAAAAATGATATATCGTGTTGTTTTCATTGAAATAATCATTGACGATCCTCACGCTTGCAAAAGTGGGCAAATTGATTATGGAATGAATCAAAATCGATCATTATGATCAACATGAAAACCGGGCAATAATTGCCGGAGTTCGTTTACCGACACCGGGCGGCAAGCATCTCATGGACCGTCCGGGGAGGCGCGCGATGACCGCGGGCGTCGGGCGGCTCAATGTTACCAAACACTTCGGCAACAACACGATCGTCGATGGCATCGGCCTTTCCGCCGCCGGCGAATTCATCGCGCTGGTCGGCGCGTCCGGCTGCGGCAAGTCGACGACGCTGCGCATGATCGCCGGACTCGAACCGGCCAGCGGTGGACGGATACTGATCGGCGGGCGCGACGTGACGACCGCCCGTCCCGACGAACGCGAGGATCGGAAACTTCGGTGCTGGCTTACCGCAAGGACATTTTTGAGAAGCATGGTTTCAAGGCGCCGCAAACCTACGGCGAGTTGCAGGAGCTGCTCGCGCCGCTGAGGACCCGGTCAGGCATTGGCGCCCTTCCCGCAGTCAGGCCGGTCATCAATGCGTCCATGCCTGGTTGCTGCATCCGAATTCCTTGGGCGGCGCCGTATTCGACGAAAACTGGAATTGCGCATTCACTCGGAAACCGGGTATCGACGCGCTGAAACTATTGAAGGAGATATCGGAAACCGGGCCGGCGGGTATTCCGGGTCACGGTCAGAGAGAGAGGATCGACGCCTTCCTGCAAGGGCAGGCGGCGATGTACCTCGACTCGATCCTGATGTCGGGTCGGATACGCCCCGCACCCGGAAGGCGCGTCGCAATCGGGCGGATTCGGCCTCGCCATTCCGAGGAACGCCAAGAACGAGGACGCGGCATTCCTGCTGCTGCAATGGCTGACGTCGAAAGCGGCCGACATCGCGGTGACCAAGGCGGGCGGCAACGCAATACGCATGTCGACGCCGAACGATCCCGAGATCATGAAACGATATCCGGAATTCGCCATCCTCAGGGAGCAGTTGAGATGCGTCGAACCCGACTGGCGCCCGATCATCGCCGAATGGGACGAAATCGACATCCAGGCGCCGTGAATCGGCATTTCCGAGGCATTGACCGGCAAGAAACCACCCGAAGAAGCGCTCAACGGTGCCGTGCCGAAGGTCGCCGACATCATGAGGCGCGGCGGTCATCTGAAAACCTGCGTCGTTCCGGCATGACCGGGACAACGGAATGACGATGATGCCCTCACCATGATTATCGATTCGCGTTCCAACGCCGGCGTGGCCTGCCCATACCCGGTGATCAGTGCCCTGCGGCTCGGCTTTTACGACTGGAACATGGGCACGCCCTGGGCGCAGGCGAAATGGGCCGGCTGGACGTCGTTCGAGATCGTCTTCATTGATCCCGTCATGTGGCGCAGTCTGTAGACGACGCTCAAGTTCGCAACAATCGGCGTCTCGACCGATATCTTCCTCGGCATCGCGCTGGCGCCGGCGCTCGAAGGCAAGATCCGCGGCATGGTCTTCTTCCGCGCCCTGTTCATCCTGCCGATGATAGTCGCGCCGATCGTCGTCTTCGGCATCGCCGCGAAAGACTCGCTGGCCGATGAAACGCCGGCGTTCGCGGCGATCATCATTTCCGACATCTGGCAATGGATGCCCTTCGTCTTCATCATGGTCATCGCCGGCCTGGCCAACGTCGATTCGAGCGTGCTCGAAGCCGCGCGCTGGGGACGATCATCCGGCGCGTCAAGCTGCCGATGATCGCGCACGTCCTGGTCATCACGCTGGTGATGCGCCTGACCTTCGGCGGGCCGGGCGATTCGACCGAAGTATTGTCGACGCGCATCTACAAGACTGCCTTCATCGGCCAGAAGCCCGGCGCGGCCTCCGCCATCTCGATCTTGCCGCTGATCGTGGTGATGTTCCTGACCTGGCTGGCCCTGCGCCTGTCCACCCACTTGTCGACAGCGGAGGCGATTGAATGAACAAGAAACGCTCTTTACTCATCGCGCGTTATCTCGCGCTGACGGCGCTGGCCATCCTTTGCGCCGGGCCGATCCTGATCATGATGATCACATCGTTCAGGACGCAGGCGCAGACCTTCACGACCGGGCTGTCTTTTTTCTTCGCGCCGATGCTGGGAAACTACCGTGACGTCATTTTCGATTCGAGTTTCGGTCGCTACCTGGTCAACTCGCTCATTGCCGGCATCGCCGCCACGTTGCTGGCATTATTGTTCGGCTGCATGGCCGCCTACGGTCTGGCGCGTTTCTCGTTCGCCGGACGCCGGACCATCGCCTGTGCGACGCTGATACTGCGCACAGTGCCGCTGGCGATGATCGCCGTGCCCGTGTTCATGGTCTGGAGCGACTGGCATCTGACCGACTCTCTCGGCGGATTGATCCTGCGCTATGCCGCCGTCAATCCTCCCTTCATTATCTGGCTGTTCTACGGTTTCG
>JAITAJ010000170.1 GCA_031284185.1 Accumulibacter sp.
TGCAAATCCGGACAACCCTGGCAGGAAAATTTCTCTCTCCCTTGACCTACTTCTCTTGGCGTAAAAAACTTGCTTTTGAACACAGTTGCTGTCTTCTCAAACCTCTGTCCTCTGGACCTCTGTCCTCTCAAACCTCTGTCCTCTGGAAAACGCGCTCGGTTTTTCCATCCCACCCGGCGCGAAGCGCCGCAAGCCGACCTGTCTTCTGTCTTCTCAAACTTCTGTCCTCTGGAACGTGCTCTCAATAGCGGTAATGTTCCGCCTTGTACGGCCCATCGACCGGCACGCCGATGTAGGCCGCCTGTCGTTCGGTCAGCGTGGAAAGCTGCGCGTCGAGGCGCTTGAGTTGCAGGCGCGCGACCTTTTCATCGAGGCGCTTGGGGAGGATATGAACGCCGATCGGGTAGTCCGCCGCGCGCGTGAACAGTTCGATCTGAGCAATCGTCTGGTTGGCGAATGAAGAAGACATGACGTAGCTCGGATGCCCGGTGGCGCAGCCGAGGTTTACGAGGCGGCCCTTGGCCAGCAGGATGAGGCGATGGCCCGACGGCAGGGTGACGTGATCGACCTGGGGCTTGATTTCCTCCCACGGATATTTTTCGAGCGAGGCCACGTCGATCTCGCTGTCGAAGTGACCGATGTTGCAGACGATGGCCTGATCCTTCATCCGAATCATGTGCTCATGCGTGATGACGTGGTAATTGCCGGTGCAAGTGACGAAGATGTCGCCCTTGTCGGCGGCGTGGTCCATGGTCACCACGCGGTAGCCCTCCATCGCCGCCTGTAGCGCGCAGATCGGATCGATTTCGGTGACCCACACCTGTGCCGAAAGCGCGCGCAAGGCCTGTGCCGATCCCTTGCCGACGTCGCCGTAGCCGCAGACCACCGCGATCTTGCCGGCGACCATCACGTCGGTGGCGCGTTTGATGCCATCGACCAGCGATTCGCGGCAACCATAGAGATTATCGAACTTGGACTTGGTGACCGAATCATTGACGTTGATCGCCGGGAACCTGAGTTCGCCGCGTTCGTGCATCTGGTAGAGGCGATGCACGCCGGTGGTGGTTTCCTCGGTGACGCCCCGGATCCGGGCGATGCGCGTCGAATACCAGGTCGGATCGATCGCCAGCCTGGCCCGGATCGCGGCGAAGAGAACGGTCGCCTCCTCGCTGTCCGGCGCGTCGAGCGTGGAAATGTCCTTTTCGGCGCGCGCGCCCAGATGCAGCAACGAGGTGGCGTCGCCGCCGTCGTCGAGGATCATGTTTGAATAGACTTTTTCACCGTTTTCCGCCGCCGGCCATTCAAAGATGCGATGCGTATAGTCCCAGTAATCCTTCAATGATTCGCCCTTGACCGCGAAGACCGGGATGCCCTGCGCGGCGATCGCGGCGGCGGCGTGATCCTGGGTGGAAAAAATGTTGCACGAGGCCCAGCGTACCTGAGCGCCGAGCGCCGTCAGCGTTTCGATCAGCACGGCGGTCTGGATCGTCATGTGCAGCGATCCGGTGATGCGCGCCCCCTCGAGTGGCTGGCTCTGGGCGAATTCCTCGCGGATGGCCATCAGGCCGGGCATTTCGGTTTCGGCGATGCGGATTTCCTTGCGGCCCCAATCCGCGAGTTTGAGGTCGGCGACGCCGTGATCGGACAAGTGCGACCCAGCGATTCTCCATTGAGCCGGGCCCGATACGGGAAGAGGGGGGGGGGGTACGGTGGTATTCACCCGTCCTCCCGTGGCGGCACGGGTTGGTCAGGTGAGCGCCGTTGATGGTTCCGAGCCTGAAACCGCTGACCAGCGGCTTTGCAGCGCTCCTCGGATGAGCGAAAAATTATACACGGTATGTTTCAGAGGACAGTGATTTGAGAAAACAGTTTCAGAGGACAGCGATTTGAGAAGACAGAAGACAGATCAGCTTGGGCGCTTCGCGCCGGGTGAGGAACGAAAAACCGGGCGCTCGGGTTTTCTGTCTTCTGTCCTCTCAAACTACTGTCCTCTGAACTCTGTCCTCTCAAACCGCTGTCCTCTGAACTCTGTCCTCTCAAACCGCTGTCTTCTGAAGCCACTGTCCTCTGAACTCTGTCCGCAGCATCTCCAGAATCCGCTTCCGGACGGGGTCCCGGCATTCGCGCTTGCCCATCACCAAGGGCCAGAGTTCGACGTCCTCCATCTCGGCAAGGATCACGAATGCCGCTTCCTGCTCGGGACTCAACTCCAGGAATGAGCTTTCAAGAAAACTCCCCAGCAACAAATCCAGTTCGAGTTGCGCGCGATGCGTGCATCGCCAGCGCAGACGTTTCATTTCGGCTTCGCTCAACATCGGATCATCTCTTTCTTCAAACCGGCGGAATCCGGGTTCCCGGCCCGTATCTTATGGCTCATGCGAGATATAGGCAACCGGCGATCACAGGGACGGAGCGCAAAGAGGATATTTCATCGGCGGGCCAGACGGACGGGCAGGATGTGCGATCCGAACGGTTTGCCGAATTTGCCGTAATGACCGGCGATCTTCGTCCCGCAGTGCGGACAGCCGCCGTTCTCGGGCAGATCGTAATGCCGGATCGCGTACCAGTCGCGCACGATCAGCGCCGCGTGGCACACGGGACAGAAGGTGGTGTCGCCTTCCGTGTCATGCACGTTGCCGGTATAGACATAATGCAATCCGGCTTCCATGGCGATGTTGCGGGCAAGCGTCAGGGTCGACGGCGGCGTGGGCGGCGGATCGTTCATTCTCCACGCCGGGTGAAAGGCGGAAAAATGCAGCGGCACGTCCGTCCCCAGCTCGCTTTCCACCCAGCGGGAAAGCGCCTTGATCTCCGCCGGCGAATCGTTTTGCCCGGGGATCAGCAGCGTGGTGATTTCCAGCCAGCAGCCGGTACCGTGGCGGATGTAGGCCAGTGTGTCGAGTACCGGCCGCAAATGACCGCCGCACAGCCGGACATAGAACTCGTCGGAGAACGCCTTGAGGTCGACGTTGGCGGCGTCCATCACGGCATAGAATTCCCTGGCGGGCTGCGGATGGATGTAGCCGGCGGTGACGGTGACGGTCTTGACGCCGCGCCGGCGGCAGGCTTCGGCGGTATCGATGGCGTACTCGGCGAAGATCACCGGGTCGTTGTAGGTGAAGGCCACGGACTGCGCGCCGTAGGCCAGCGCCGCGCCGGCAATGCCGTCCGGGCTGGCGGCGTCCATCAGGCGGTCGATGTCCTTCGATCTGGAAATGTCCCAGTTCTGGCAGAACTTGCAGGCGAGGTTGCATCCGGCGGTACCGAAAGAGAGGACCGATGAGCCTGGGTGAAAGTGCTTGAGCGGCTTTTTTTCGATCGGATCGATGCAAAACCCGGACGAGCGGCCGTAGGTGGTCAGGATCATCCTGTCATCGACGTTCCGCCGCACGAAGCACGCGCCGCGCTGACCGGCGCGAAGCCGGCAATCGCGCGGGCAGAGGTCGCACTGGATGCCTCCGGGCCGATCCGTCCCGTCTTCCAGGGAATGCCACCAGCGGGCCGGATGGGCGGACTCGGGCGACTTCATGGCTCTTTCCATTTTTGTACCCCGTAACGGGCGAGCGTCAGCTGCGGACTCCAGAAAGTGACCGGCAGCCCGGCCTTGAGCTTGAGATTCTGGAGGAAGGATTGCGGCGTCGGCAACGACTCCCACACTTGCGGCAGAAAGGTGGCGCGTTGGCTTCCGCAGGTCAGGATCAGCCCGTCGATGCCCGGACGCAGCCGTCCGAGCGCCTCGGTCTCGTCGGTGAAGCTCAGCGGCTCCGGCGTGTCGAGCAGGGAAACCTCGATGCGCGTCATATCCAGTTCGGATTGCCGCAAGGGCGGAAAGCGCGGATCGTGGAAGGCCGCCGCGACCGCGTTCCCGGCGACGTCCGTGGCCAGGGAGCGGCGCGCTTCGAGACTGCCGATACATCCGCGCAACATGCCCTTCTGCGTCAGCGTGACGAAGGTGGCCGCCGGTTTTTCCAGATCCGGGTGCGATGTGACTACCTGGGACTGGGATGCCCTGTCGAACTTTTTTTCGATCACGTTGCGGGCGATGATCAGCAGGGTATGACCCAGAGGATCAATGGACATGGTGATATCCTCATCGTAGTGTTTCAAGGAACGCGAACGCGCCATACCCGACGACCCGCCGGCGGTCTCCGGCGGTATCGCCCGAATTGCGCAAATCCAGTTGCCGAACCCGCAGGCCGCGTTTCCGGGCCGCCAGCAGCAGGCCGTTGACCGGCGTCGCGCCGCAGGCCCGGTCAGGCTCGATCGTCGGATCGAGATGGAGGATCCGGCGGGCCGTTTCGGCGTCGATCGCGCGCGCCTCTTCGCAAGGAAGGTAATGCGACAGATCCGAACTGACCACGATGAGCGTTTCCGGCCCGCTCCACAGCCGGTCCAGCACCTCGGCCACGGTGTCCGGGGACGCCTCGCCGACCGCGATCGGCAACAGCGAAAACTCACCGAGGACGACCTGCAAGAATGGAATCTCGACTTCCAGCGAGTGTTCCTGGCGATGCGCCGGCTCGCTGAGCACGATCCACGGCAGATCCCGTATCGCCTCGACCGCCAGCGGATCGACCGGGACACGGCCCAGCGGCGTGGTGAAGGCCTCGCAATCCGGCAGCGCCAATCCGCGCACGGCGACGTGATGCGCCGGGCCGAGCAGCAGCACGCGGCGGATCGTGTCCTTCCCGCCGGACAGCATGGCAAAGGCGCTGGCGGCGATCGGGCCGGAATACACGTACCCGGCGTGCGGAACGATGATCGCTTTCGGACAGTCATCCGGTTCGCCCGCCGCGCCGGCCAGCATGGCCGCGATCTCGCGGCCCAGGCGGACGGGCGAATCGGGGTAAAACATCCCGGCGACGGCAGCCGGGCGGACGTGGGTACTCATGGCGATGCTCCTTTGCGCTCACTATAACTGAACGGGAACCGGAAGGCGGAGGACTGAATGGTCTGCGGCATGAATCGCCGGTCAATGGATTATCCAGCGTTTGCCGGCGCCGTAGCGCGAGACGGGGAAAATCGGGACGGGGCCGATGTACGCTGGGCGCCATCCCAGGCCGGATGAGGCGACGTTCCAGAAGATTGCCAAGTGGACTTCGCGCGGCGCCTCGCCGGCGTTCCGGTAACTCCCGGGCCGGCAGGATCAAGCAATGACCGGCAGCGTGCCGGAGAGTTTTTTCAGCGCGTCGCGGGCGCCGCGGTAGTCCGGGAAATGGCGGGCGACGATCGCCCAGAAGCGCGCGCCGTTGTTCATTTCCGTGAGGTGCGCCAGCTCGTGCACGATCACGTAGTCGATGAGATGCGGCGCGCAATGGATCAGGCGCCAGTTCAGGCGAATGCCCGATTTCAGGCTGCAACTTCCCCAGCGGGTACGCGCCGAGGAGAGCGCGAAGCGTGGCGGCTCGACCCCAAAACGCGCGGCCTGACGCGCCAGCCGCGCGCCGAACAGTTCCAGCGCCTTGCGCCGCAACGCCTTGCCGAGCAGGGTTCCGGCCTCCGCCGCCGAGCGCGGGAACAGCGTCAGCGTCGGCGAGCCGTTCTCCATCCAGGCGGCCTGGTCGTCACCGTCGGCGACGCGGACTTCCAGCCAGCCGCCGAGGTAGGGCAGGCGCATACCGTCGGTGAGGCGCGGCGGCGCGGCGTGGCGACGCTCGCGCCATTCGTCGAGCTTCTCCATCACCCAGGCGGCATGTTTGCGAATCAGACCCTCGATTTCGGCGCGTGGCGCGCGATGCGGCGCGGCGACGCGCAGACCGCGATGATCGATGGAGAGGCCGATGCTGCGGCGCCGCGAGCGGCGCAGGGTATAGCGGACGACGCGCTCGCCCAGAGCGATGCTTTCCGGCGCCTCTCCTTCCGGTCGCTTCGGGAAGAACGGAAGCTCAGCCTGCCAGGGCATCGGACGTTTCCGGGTAGCGGTGTGGCGAGAGTTTTCGCATTTCGGCTTCGATCCACCGCTCGGCCAGGGTATTGACCTCCTCGGGCGATTTTCCTTGGGTATCGATGGCCGGCCCGATACTGACGGTGATCCGGCCGGGTTTCTTGACGAAGGCGTTTCTGGCCCAGAATTCACCGGCGTCGTGCGCCACCGGCACGACCGGAACCCGGGCGGACACGGCGAGCAGCGCGCCGCCGGTCTTGAAACGGCGGCGCTCGCCGGGAGCGATGCGCGTTCCCTCGGGAAAGACAACGACCCAGTAACCGGCGCGCAGACGATCGATGCCCTGTCTTTCCACCTGTTTCAAGGCATTCTTGCCGGCCTTGCGGTCGATCGAGATCATCTTGACGGCGGCGAACGCCCAGCCCAGAAAGGGGATCAGCAGCAGCGAGCGCTTGAGTACGAAAACCTGTGGCGGAAAGATGTCTTGCAGCCCGACCGTTTCCCAGGCGGACTGATGTTTGGACAGGATGACCGATGGCGTCGCGGGAATGTTTTCGCGTCCGAGCACGCGGTAGCGCAGTTTCAGCACGCGCGCGCAAAGCGCCATGAACAGCGCGCGCCATGCCGCGATGATGCGAAAGCGCCAGCGCATCGGCAGCGCCACGGCGAGCGTGACCAGCAGCCCGGCGGGGACGGTGATCAGGGCGGCGAGAAGAAGGAACAGAGCGGAGCGGAACAGGGCGGTCATGGTTTCAGGAGATGTTCGACGACCGCCGCGAGATTCTCGAAGACCAGGGTATTTTCCGGCAGATTGCCTTCCTTCTGTGTATTCTTGCCGTAGCCCGAGAGGACCAATACCGGTCGCGCGCCGGCCGTGGCGGCGGCCTGCAAGTCGCGCAGCGAATCGCCGACGGCGTGGGTCTCGGTGAGGTCGACGTTGAAACGGGCGGCGATCCGCTCGAACATGCCGGGCTTGGGCTTGCGGCAATCGCAGTTCGATTCGGACGAATGCGGGCAATAAAATATCGCGTCGATTCGTCCTCCGGCCACATTGACCGCCTGGTGCATCTTGTTATGGATGGCGTTCAGCGTATCCATATCGAAGAGGCCGCGATCGATCCCCGACTGATTCGACGCGATCACCACCCGGTAACCCGCCTGGGTCAGCCGGGCGATGGCTTCCAGGCTGCCGGGAATGGGCTTCCATTCCGCCGGCGACTTGATGAAATGATCCGAATCGAAATTGATGACCCCGTCTCGATCGAGAATGATGAGTCTCATCGTAAGCCACTCCGTTTTTTCAGAAGACAGATTTCAGAGGAGAGAAATTTGAGAAGACAGAAGACAGAGAAACCGAGCGCTCGGTTTTTCGTTCTCACCCGGCGCGAAGCGCCCAAGCTGATCTGTCTTCTGTCCTCTCAAATCTCTGTCCTCTGAAATGTGCCCGGTTTTTCGTTCTCACCCGGCGCGAAGCGCCCAAGCTGACCTGTCTTCTGTCCTCTCAAGCCTCTGTCCTCTGAAATGTGCCCGGTTTTTCGTTCTCACCCGGCGCGAAGCGCCCAAGCTGATCTGTCTTCTGTCTTCTCAAGCCTCTGTCCTCTGCCCCCCCCCCCCCAGCCTCGAAATGTCGGCGACCGCGTTGAGCTGGGCGAACAGCACCTCGAGCAGACCCAGGCGGTTGGCGCGCAACGCCGGCTCGTCGACGTTGACCAGCACCTCGTCGAAAAAGCGGTCGACTTCGACGCGCACCGAAGCCAGCGCTTTCAGCGCGCCGGCATAGTCCTCGTCGGCCACGCGCGATCCGAGTACCGGCGCGAGCCATGCGATACGCTCGAACAGCGCTTTCTCGGCGCTTTCACGCAGAAGCGCGGCGTCGGGTTCGGGTAGATCGCCGCTCGCCTTCCTGAGAATGTTGCCGATGCGCTTGTTGGCCGCCGCCAGCGCCGGAGCTTCGGGCAGACGCAGAAAATCGCGCACGGCGGCCAGCCGGAGCGGAACCCGGTCGATGCGGGTCGGGCGCTGGACGAGCACGGACTCGATGACGTCCGGCGCGTAACCGGCGTCCCGGACGAGGCCGCGCAGACGATCGAGCATGAAGTCATGCAGGGGTTCGGCGACCGGCTGGGTCAGCACGCCGGCGGCGAAGCCGGTCTGCGCGGCGACGATCAGTTCGGCGAGGTCGAGCGGCAGCGGCGTTTCCATCAGGATGCGCAGAACGCCGAGCGCGGCCCGGCGCAGACCGAAGGGATCCCTGTCGCCGGTCGGAATCAGGCCGATGCCGAAGAAGCCGGTCAGCGCGTCGAGCTTGTCGGCCAGCGCGACGGCGCACGCGAGCCTGCCCTCGGGCAGCGCGTCGCCGGCGAAACGCGGCTGATAATGGTCACGGATCGCGTCGGCGACCCGCTCGTCCTCGCCATCGTGACGCGCGTAATAGCGGCCCATGATGCCCTGCAATTCGGGAAACTCCCCGACCATGCCGGTAATCAGGTCCGCCTTGGAGAGAAGCGCCGCGCGCGCGGCCAACCCCGCGTCGGCGGAAAGAAGCGTGGCGATCCCGCGCGAGAGCGCTTCGAGACGGCCGACACGTTGCCGCACCGATCCGATCCGGTTGTGATAGACGACGTCGTCGAGCCTCGGCAGGCGGGAGGCGAGCGGCGTCCTGCGGTCCTGATCGTAGAAGAAGCGGGCGTCGGCCAGGCGCGGACGGACCACGCGGGCATTGCCGTCGATGATGTGCCGAGGATCGTCGACCCGCATGTTGGAAACGATCAGGAATCTGTTGAGCAACTTCTTTCCGGCGTCGAGCAGGGGAAAATACTTCTGGTTCCGCTGCATGGTCAGGATCAGGCATTCCTGTGGAACGTCGAGATATTCCGCCTCGAATTCGCCGACATAGACCGCGGGCCATTCGACCAGCGCGGTAACCTCGTCGAGCAGTTCCTCCGGCGGATCGATCGCGGCGTTCGATTCCCCGGCCCTGGCGTCGAGCTGCGCGACGATCGCGGCGCGGCGCTCGGCGAAACCGGCGATGACCTTGCCTTGCGTCCTGAGCGTGTCGGCGTAGGCATCGGCATGATCGATGGCGATCTCGCCCAGGGACAGGAAGCGGTGGCCGAACGTCACCTTGCGGCTGGACAGACCGAGCACCTCGCCGGGAACGAGGCGATCGCCGTGCAGCAGCACCAGACCGTGCGCCGGGCGCACGAACTGATGTTCGGAATCGCCCCAGCGCATGAGTTTCGGGATCGGCAGCTTCTTCAGCGCTTCGGCGACGATGCCCGGCAGCGCCTCATCGAGCCGCGCCCCCGGCACGGTCGCCTTGTAGAAGAAGGATTCGGACTTGCCGTCCATGCGTTTCTCGAACGTCGCCACGGCATCGAGCGGAATGCCCCGGGCTTCGAGTTTTTTTCTGAGCGCGGGCGTCGGCTGGCCGCTGGCGTCGAGCGCGACCGACACCGGCATGATTTTCTCGAACACGACGGCGTCCGGCGCGACGGCCAGCACGTTCGGCGCCCGGATGGCCAAACGGCGGGGGGTGGCGAACCACTCATGAGGGCTGTCGCCGGAAACGAGCTTGCGCTCGGCGATTCCCGCGTGAACCTGCCGGGCGAAGACCTCGCCGAGCCTTGGCAGCGCCTTCGGCGGCAGTTCTTCGGTCAACAGCTCGACGAGGAGCGTGGCGGAGGCATTGGCGATCGTCATCTTATTTCTTCTCCCCGGCGGCGCGTCCGCGCATCGGGAATCCGAGAGCTTCGCGGGAATCGTGGTAGGACTGCGCGACTTCGCGCGCCAGGGCGCGTACCCGGGCGATGTAGGCGGCGCGCTCGGTCACCGAAATGGCGCCGCGCGCGTCCAGCAGATTGAAGCAATGCGAGCACTTCATCACCTGCTCGTAGGCCGGCAGCGTGAGCTTGAGTTCCATCAGGCGTTTGGCCTCCGATTCGTGGTCGGTGAAATGCCGGAAAAGAATCTCCACGTTCGCGCGCTCGAAGTTGTACTTCGACTGCTCGACCTCGTTCTGATGGTAGACGTCGCCATACGTCAAGCGTCGGCCCCTGGTTTCGGTCCACACCAGGTCATAGACGTTTTCCACGCCCTGCAAGTACATCGCCAGGCGTTCGAGGCCGTAGGTAATTTCGCCGAGCACCGGCTTGCAGGGCAGGGAGCCGACTTCCTGGAAGTAAGTGAACTGGGTGACCTCCATGCCGTCGAGCCAGACCTCCCAGCCAAGCCCCCAGGCGCCGAGCGTCGGAGATTCCCAATCATCCTCGACGAAACGGACGTCGTGCTCCAGGAGCCGGATGCCCAGCGCTTCGAGCGATTGCAGATAAAGCGTCTGGATGTCGTCGGGCGAGGGCTTGAGCACGACCTGATACTGGTAATAATGCTGCAAGCGGTTCGGATTCTCGCCGTAGCGTCCGTCCTTCGGGCGGCGCGAGGGCTGCACGTAAGCGGCGCTCCACGGTTCGGGGCCGATGGCGCGCAGGAAGGTCGCGGTATGGAAAGTGCCCGCGCCGACTTCGATGTCGTATGGCTGGAGCAGCGCGCACCCCTGTTTGTCCCAGAAACTCTGGAGACGCAGAATGACTTCCTGAAAAGTGGGCATGAGAGGCTATGGCAGGATGTGACGAGCGGGGATTTTATCCTGAATTTCAGAGTTCCAGCGGGGAGATGCCGGAGAAAACGGCATCGGGGGTTCAGAAGACAGTTTCAGAGGACAGAGTTTCAGAGGACAGCGGTTTGAGAGGACAGAAGACAGGTGAGTTTGCGGCGCTGTCGCGCCGGGGGAGATGGAAAAACCGGGCGCTCGGGGTCAGAGGACAGCGGTTTGAGAGGACAGAAGACAGATGAGTTTGCGGCGCTGTCGCGCCGATCGATACGATTCCCGGACAAGCGAAGCAGTTCCAAGCTACGCTCGCTGGCTGGCACAAAAAATACGAAAGGCTTTTGGCCCGGAATCGCTTCCCCGTCCGCGCCGGTCGGGTATTCCGCCGGGGCAAAAGGGGTCAGTGTCATTTGGAATCATATGAACGCCTCCCGTTCGTG
>JAITAJ010000196.1 GCA_031284185.1 Accumulibacter sp.
GCTCGTTTCTTGTGGCAAGTGCTCGAACGGGACTCGATCCCGATGAAATATTATTTGAGCGCCAGAGCCTGCGCGGGCATCCTGCGCCGGGCGGAGAAGCGCGGCAAGAAGCTGCCGGAACTGCTGCGTCTTGCGCTGACTGCCCAGGCCGCGTCGTCTGTTTCGGCGGCGGCAACACGCGCGGCCCGATCGAGCGGGCGGCCTGTCTGACCGCCAGGGGGCCAGCGCGGCGACTTCGAGGTGGAGACCTTCGCGGTCGAGTCCTGTACCGGCGCGGTTGCTCCTACGCTCACCGCCGACAACGAAGGCAAGCGAGGGTCAATCGTGGCCTTCGCGCAGAGCAGCGATGGCGAACTGCGCCTGAGCTCCGGGAATGGAGAAATCGCGGGCACGCTCTTGAAGAGCCGCAAGCTCGGACAGGGCTGCTCCCTGGTACTCAGCCTCGCCCTGCGCGGACGAGAGGGCGGCATGATGGCGGAACTGGGCGGCGAACGCGCGAACGCCCTGCTCGCCGCCCTGGGCAGCGTCGGCAAGGGCTGCGTGCTCCAGGCGGATGCGGGATGCCCGGTGTGTCGCGCCGCCGGGCGGCTCTGGCGGGCGCGCCGCCTGATGCCCGTGGAATGTGAACGCTTGCAGGGCATGCCCGACGAGTACACCCGGATTCCCTGGCGCGGCAGGCCCGCCGCCGACACGCCGCGCTACCGCGCCATCGGCAATTCGATGGCCGTGCCCTGCATGGCCTGGATCGGGCGGCGTCTGCAATTCGCGCTGCGAACGGAAATAGGGGAAGGCGCGAGTTCGGTTTGACGCTTCCCTTCGTCCTCGCGCGAATGGCATATTCCCGTCCATGCGCCGCTGGAGTTCCAGCGTCAGGCCGTCACGGGGTTCCAGACGGCCGCGCGGCCTACCCGCGCCACCCCCGCCAGTCCGCCTCGCATCCCTCGCGCGGACGAGCGTCCCCCCGGACGCGGATGCTTTTTTTCTCTTCCTTCCCTCCCGGAAGGACAGGCCCATGTCTTTCCCTTCTCATGCGGACGGCGCTCATTGAGCGCGCTCGCACGGTGCCTCATCAAGGATGTGTCTCCCAAGGACGTCCTGGCGGTCATCGACGAGCGCGATGAGCGCGCCCATTGCGACTGCTGATCCCGATCGTTTTTTCCCCCGCCCGAAGCCGTCCGGCTTAGGTTTTTTCCCCTGCGGATGCCTCGTCCGCGGGGACGCGGCTCCGCTTTTTTTCAAAGGAGTTTTTCATGACAAACAGAACGAAGGAAGCGATGGAAACGTCCCTGACCGCGTACCTGACGGGTTATATCGGCCATGATTCCGCCCGCCGGGAACAAGTGCGCAAGTTCCCCAACTGGCAGGACATGGCCCGCAAGGAACTCGAACGGCGAAGCATTCGCTTTATTGAATCATTTCCGGAGGACGAGCTTCATGCCATCGCCCGCGGCGAGATCGATCCCGACGAGCTGCTCGGGAGGATTCCCGACTGAGCATTCTCGCGCCGACCGTCTCTGGCGGCGGCGCTTTTCCACTTTCCTCCGCGGAACTGCGTCCGCGAGGACGCGGCTCCGCTCATTTCCCAAGGAGCAATCATGGCAATCAGTTATTACCAAATGACCGGCGCGCTCACCCTGGAACAGGTGACGCCCGTCATCACCGCGCTGTTCGACGGGCTTCATCTGGAAGCCGACGCGCTTGTCAAGGGACGGGCGCTCATTTCCCTCAAAGTCGGCGAGTATTATCCCCGCTGGGAGAAAATCGTCGCCGAATTGTCCCGGCTGGCCGTTGATCTGGGCGTTTTACCGCGCGCAACAGAACAGACGGCGGATCTTGAAACGGTGCTCTCCGTCCTGGCCGCGCATTTCCAAGTCGAACAGGATGTGCAAGGCCGGATCGAGCAGGCATTGTTCGCGGATTGCGCCGATCTGGACTCCCTGTTCGCGCTGGCCACCCGTTTTGATGACGGGCACCGGCTCACGGCCATCGAAACCAATACCAGCTGGTTTTATACCGTGCCGCGCCTGTTCCGGTTCGACGCCGAGCTCAGCTTTTTGAGCGGGAATGTCCGGCTGTTCGAGCAATCTCACCGGATCCGCGCCGTGGCCTGCGCCCTGGACGCGGCCTTGCAAAAAGGCGACGTCGCCGAGGCGTCCAGGCTTGTTGCCCAGGAAACGATGCGCCTGCTGGACTGCATTCAGGACAGGCGCATCCGCGCAGCGGTGCGGCGACACTTCGTCGGACGCCTGGCGGAATTTCCCGCCGGATCCGACATTCCTTTCTGAGCATCCCGTATTTCGGCCCCTTTCGAGGGCCTTTTCTCAAGGAGGTTTTCATCATGCACGAAACATCCCGATCCGGCCATCTGGCCCAGACCTTCGCCGATTGCGAACTGCCGCTCGAAGTCCTGGAAAGTGCGGCGGGTTTCTACATCGGTACCTTCCATCCCAAGGAGGGCCCGTTTTCCAGGGAGTCCGAGTATTTTCCGACCGAAGAGGCGGCGCGGGAGGCGCTGGAGAACGGCGCCTGGACGCAACGCCTGAATCCCTGAAACTCTTCTCCTCCATTCCCTCGCGGCAAGCCCGTCTTCCGCGAGGGAGACGGCTCCGCATTTTTTCAAGGAGCCTTCCATGTCAGAAAGTCATTACGCAGCGACCGGCCTGCTCGTTCTCGATCGGGTCACGCCCATGATCGCCGCCCTGTTCGGCGAGTTCAACCTGAAAGCCAATTGCCCCGGCAAGGGACGGGCAGGGATCTCCCTGACCCCGGGCCGCTCTTTTCCCTGCTGGGAAAACATCCATTTCAATCTGTTCGTGCTGGGCGCCCACTTGCGTATTTTGCCGGACAGAGAAGAAACCCCCGACCCGCAAACCATCCTCTCCGCCTGGGCCGGATATTTTCATGTCGAACGGGACGCGGTATTGCAGAGCTGGATCGAGCGTCACCCCATCCGGGATACCGCTGATCTGAGCTCCTTGTTTCTGCTCGCCACCCGTTTCGATGACGGTCACAAACTGACGGCCATCGCATTCGAGGGGTGCTGGCACAGCCGCGCACCGCGACTCTTCGGCTACGGCGGCGATGCCTGTTACCACAGCCGGGAATTCGTCTGGTTCAATGAATCCTCACAGGTTCTCTTCCTCGGAAACGAGCTGAGTTCCGCTCTGCGCAAGGGAAATACCGGCCATGCCTCGACCGTGGTCATCACTGAAATCCTGCGCCTGCTGGACGGCATTCAGGACGAGGCCGCCCGCGCAAAGGTACGCCAGTACGTCGCCGGCTTCCTGACAGATTACCCCGCCGTAAAAGACGTTCCCATCTGAGCATCCTGCCTTCCCGCCCCTTTCGAGGGGTTTTTTTTGAGTTTTGGAAGGAAATGCGAAAGGGGGAAATGCGAATGCCGCGAGTGCGGTTTATCTCTTTCCTTCCCGAAATGCCGATGCCAATCTTTGCCCGTGTTCGCCGAAGTTTCGGCACATGCCCAGGCAGTCCCCCGGCCTTCGAGACTGCGCGCCGTTTCCGGCGCGGCCGGCTGTTTCATCCCAGACGCTTTCCGCGTCATTTCTTCCAAACCCAAGAAGGGGACCTCCTCCCTTCGAGGGAGGAATCCCTTGTTTCTTTCTTCAAGGAGATTCAAAAATGGATCACGCAGCAATCGATGCGCAAATGCAAAAACTGGCCAGTGCATTCATCCCGCGCAATTGCCGGAAATTCACATACCGCATCTTCGACGACCAGCCCAAAAAATCGGCCTGGGGTTTTTATATCGATCCCAAACCGTTCGAGGGCAAGGTCGTCGCCAGGACCGATGATGCCATCATCGTCAAGAACCAGGGCAAACAGTCCGAATTCTCGGTGCTGGATCGTTCCCTGGTCACGCCGGAACCCGGCGAGGGCGCCAGGGTCGAGGTTCATCCCTATGCCCGGCGCCGTTTCGACGGCGAACGCGCCGATACGCCCAGGGAGGAAACCCGCATCGGACTGGACGGCAAGCCCTATACGCTGCAAACCCAAGTCCTGGGAGAAGCCCCCGCCAAACTGCCGATCCCGGAACCCCGCTGCTTCGAGCTGCGGCAGTTGATCGAGCAATTGGAATCCTTGCCCGCGCCGGACGGTTTCCGAAACGTCACGCACCTTCTGGTCGATGCCGGCGCGACGGACTTCGCCTGGGTCGACCCCAAACCCGCGGACATCATCAAGACGCCGCCGTCCATTTCGTTTTCCGTGTCGTCGGCGAAGTTCGAGGGCCGCGTCACCGTGCTCTACGAGCGCGGCCTCGACCTCTATGCGGTGGAACTCTCCCGCGACGGGGAACGGGTCGAACGGGTCGATGAAGTTTGTTTCGACGATCTCGGACAGGTGCTGGAACGCCTGATCGACGACGGTGAATGGCGCAGGATTCGCGTCAAGATTCTCACCCGTCATTGATCCGCAATGCCCCTTCCCCCGCCCGCCGTGGAAAGGGGATTTTCCGACGCTTCCGGCGTCATTTTCCTTTCCCACCCGCCGGGGTTCCTCGCCCCGAAGGGGGCCTGGGAATTCCGGCATCTTTTACTGGAGACCGCATGTCATTCACATCCGTCATCAATACCGATGAGAAAGCCTGCCGCAGTCGGGCAACCAGCTTTAGCCATCTCGACCGCGAGGCGCGTTGCTATCTCGAAGAGACGATGGTGTACGGCCTGCTGCGCAGCGAATTCTTTGGCATTTTCCGCATTCCGGACGGCGCGGTCGGCATCCGGCTGAACCACATTCCCTGGAACGAC